>CBDUPU010000031.1:0-15582 GCA_965369185.1 uncultured Rhodospirillales bacterium | reverse complement strand
CGAGCTGCTGTCTGGTTTGCAGGGCCAGCAGTTTCGCGCCTTCCTCGTTCTGGTCAGCAATCGTCAGCTTGTCAGCACCCTCGGTAAGGGTATTGATCGTATTTTGGGTAAACGTCTCGCGCGTCTGGATGATCGAGAGGTCGTTTGCCAGCGAGGTGCCGAAAGAACGAACCGATTCCAGTGCGCTACGAACTTGATCAAGTACTGCGTTCACAGTGCTATCACGTGAGAAGTCCGCGGCGTCAAGTCCAAGACCATCTGCTGTAAATGTAACACCGCTAGTGGTCAGAGAGCTTGAGCGGAACTCGTTAAAGACGGTGACCAAATCATCGCCGTTAAGCAAGTTTGTTCCACGATACCCTGTGTCACCGTTGGTGACGAGCTCGCTAATTTGGTCCCGGATATTATTGAACTCATCTTCCAGGTCGGCGAGAACCGCTGCAGCTGAGCCAATTTGGATGTTTTCCAGGAAGTCGTTGGTACCGGCTGTTGTCAGTCCTGCGGCGTCGTTGTTATCAATAACGCCGAAGCCGAAGTTTACCGTAGACGCGTTCCCAGTAACACCAATCTGAATGCTTTCAACAGATGAGTCGATGGCAGAAATTCGCAGTTGACCAGTCTCCGCATCAAACGAAGCCTGAATAAGTGAATTAATGGCATCGTTGTCATTGATGGCATCAACAAACCCCTGAATTGTGATCGGGGTGGTGGCTGCGTCAGTCAAGCTGATCGACTGCTGCGTGCCACCATTGACGCTGATAACATACGCGTCCGCGGTGTTGTCGATACCGGCAGTCAAGTTAGTGCCATCTTGCTCGAGAATGTTATCAAGCGTTGTACTGCCTGCAGCCAGTTCAGTCCCGCCAGCACCGTCGGAACGGTAAATCGTGGTGGATACCAGAGCAACGTTAGCAACCGCAGAAAATTCGACAGTGTTGGATGTCGATGATGTTGTGTCCCCTGCAACGCGGGCAATGTTGCCAAAGCCCAGATCTGAAGCAAATGCAAGGTCCTGAGCATCTACAGTACCTGCACCACCGCCACCTGCGAACTGTGCTTGAAAGTCACCGCCATTAAGGGTTCGGATCTGCAGATTGCCGCTGGCATCAAGTTTCGCTTCAAACGCTTGAGCGCCGTTTGCAATGTTGACACCTGCATCAAGTGGATCGGAGTCCAGATGAATGTCATTGATAACATTGATGAGGTCTTCGACTGATTGGTTGGCTGCAATAGTAATGGTAACCGTCCCGGTTGCCGAACCGCCAGCCGTGCTGTAACGGCCAAGGTTTACTGGTGTGCCGTTTTCGTCAGTAATACTCAGGGTGATAGTGTCGCCAGTTGTGACGCCTGAGAGTGTGGTCAGGTCATCAACTCCACGCAGATCCCGGTCGCCGACTACTTTTGCTTCGGACTGACCTTGTGCAAGTGCGTCTCGTGCTGAAGCTGCAACAGAGTCTGCTTGCTCGATCAGGGAAGTAAGAGCTGTAACACCGTTATCAGCTGCCTTAATCGTTTGAATGGACTGACCGATCCCGTCTAGTAGTCGGGTAAGGTCACTTGCGCGGTTGTTTAGAGTTTGCGCCGCGAAAAACGAAGACGGACCATCAAGCGCGGAGTTAATTTTCCGGCCTGTGGCAAGATTGAACTGCGTTTTGTCGATGGCTGATTGGGTGTTCTGCAGCGACAGCAGGTTTTGCCGTAGCGCTGCCGTGAGTACGACATCGGATGTCATGATAGGATCTCCTTTCCTAGGTTCCCTAATTTATGTACAAAGCCGGTATCCTCCCGGCTTCTTTTAAGAATACAACGAGTACCCTTAACAAGTGGTTACCAAAGTATCAGGAAAAGAGTATGAAGTCACTAGGCATTGTGTGGCGGGGGTTGTTCCTCAGGGTTTTTCTTATATTTTTCAACAATATATAGAGAGTCTTTCGGAGCGCTGGTTCCCAAGGCCTCCACAAGAGGAGCCAGGCTCTTCTCGTAGCGCTTCCACTTGTTTACGGCCGTTTTATATATTGGTTGGTTAATTTGTCCCGCGCTTGCTGTAAAAACAAAACGCTGGTTCTTGTGGTATTCCAAGCATCGGGGGTCAAAAGGCATGTCTATGAAATCTAGTATTCGCCGTAACTGACCTTCGGTATCTTCAACAACATTTTCGTATTGAACATCCAATATTTTTTCCGGAAAAACGTGATGCCAGTGCGTCATCATATCGTCGTATGCTTTGTAGTAGGCACCGAGCTCTGTAAGGTCGTAGCTAAACTCCTGGACATAGTTTTGGAAAATTTGCTGATAAGCTGAAATGCAAGAATCCAACGGATTCCGTTTACTATGAATTATTTTTGCGTTTGGAAAGGCTAGGAAAATTATGCCCAGCCACATGTAATTCGACAGTGCCTTATCAACATACTTCTGAGCATTCGGGTTGTGAGCGTGTAAGTAAGCAAGATAATCAGTAGCAAGTTTTTGGACAGTATATCCTGTTGCCGGGTTCTTGATGGGAAAAGAAACGCCGTTTTCTTTTTGTGGCATTTCTAAAATGCCGTTTACATGGTTGAGCATAAAGTTTGATTCGCCGACGCCACAAATATCGGGGTGCGAATCCAGCATTTGTTCGATTAGGGTTGAGCCGGATCTAGGCATGCCAACAATAAATATCGGAGTCTTGCTGTGGTCGACAGCTAACGCTCTCCCCTCATTTTCAAAGAAATCTTTGCTGAAATAGTCTTTTAGCCCGCTAAGTAGAAATTGATGGGATTGGATATTAAACTTAACCGACTTACGGATGGCTTGTGCCGTGCGGTTGTAATATTCAAAAGCAGTGTCATAGTCCTTGAGCTGATCATTTGCTTTTGCAAGGGCTGAATAGAGAAGCGGCTTTTGGTGTCTGGGAAGGGCATTGACTGTTTTTTCAAATTTTAACAGTTCATTATAAACGTAGTCGCTCTTTGCTTTAACCTTGTGAGTCGCGGACATCCAACTAGACAGGTTAACGATGTTTTTTTCCTGCTCGTAGGCTAGTCGATAAAATTTGTCAGCTTCTTCGCTGTTACTTGATCGATAGTTAACCAAGGCCAATGCATTGAGGATTTCCGGGTCGTCTGGAAATTGTTCGTATCCCTTATTAAGATACTCCAGTGCTTTTTTCTCATTCTGCTGGGCCATATAAAACTTCCCGATATAACCATAGGCGCGGGCATATTCAGGATCGATTTCAATCAGAGCCTTTAGAAAAAACTCAGCTGAGTCAAAACGCTTCAGTTGCTGAGATGCCACAATCATTTGCTCGATTGTCAGAATGTGATCTGGCTTTAATTTTAGTACTTGAGAAAATGTCTCGGTGGCCCTGACTAGATCACCCTTGTTGAGGTAATCTCTTCCAAGTGCGTGCAGGCGTTCAACTTCTTTATTGCCTTGGTATTTTTGCAGCGTATTGCTAAGGCGTTGCTGGCTTGCTAGTTGCCCGCTTTTTTTCTTAAGTTTTTTTTCCTGCAAGCGACGCTGTTTTCGATTCATGCTCATGGAATAATTATCTCATATGCCAGTAAATAAAAAAAGAGCGTAGCACTGACGGTGGCATTACTTGTCAGATCGCGGCTTCGTTGGAAAAGAATCCCGGGCAGATCTGGGACCTGCCCGGGAGGGTGCTGCGTTCCCCTTGGATCTCCATCCTGGAGAGGGATATGCAGCTTCTTCGGTTTCGGCGTCCTGCCTAATCCGTAAGGCCAGGCGCGCTCCCGTCCTGGGGGCGCGCGCCAGCAATTAGAACAGTCTCAAGATTGACTGCTGCGACTGTGACGCCAGTGACAGAGAGGTCACGCCGAGCTGCTGCCTGGTTTGCAGGGCCAGCAGTTTCGCGCCTTCCTCGTTTTGGTCGGCGACGGTCAGCTTGTCGGCGCCTTCAGTCAGCGTGTTCACAATATTCTGTGTGAACGTTTCGCGGGCTTGGATAACGGAAAGATCGTTCGCCAGCGTCGTGCCGAAGTTCCGTACCTGATTAAGCGCTTCACGAACGCTCGTCAGCGTGGCCTCGGTAGAGGAAATACGCGAGAAGTTCGCTTCGCTAAGCCCCAGCCCATCGGCGGTAAAGGTCACGCCGTCGGTGGTCAGGGTACTGGTACGGAATTCGTTAAACACGGTGAACAGATCATCGCCGTTCAGCAGGTTGGTGCCGCGGTAGCCAGTATCGCCGTTGCTGACCAGTTCGGTGATCTGGTCGCGCAGACGGTTAAAGTCGGTTTCATACTGGGCAAGATCTGCCGCTGCCGAAGCAAGACGAATGGTTTCACGGATTGTTTCACCGGCGTTTGCCATGACCAGGCTTGTCTGACCAAAGCCGAAATTCGCTTCGTCGGCTGCGGTGTCGCCACTAAAACCAACTTCAATGCTTTCCAGATCGCCGCTGATAGGCTCAAGGATAATCTGGCCGGTAGTTTCATCATACGATGCGCTGATATGCTCGCTCAGCGTGCTGTTATCGTTGATTTGGTCGACAAATGCCTGAATTGAAATTGGGGTTCCTGCGCCGTCAACCAGCGAGATTTGCTGAACAGTCCCGCCGTTAATGCTTATTTCGTAGACGTCGGCCGCATTGTCGATGCCTGCGAAAAGGGCGTTTCCAAACTCATCTTGCAAGTTGTCGATGGTCTCACTGGCTTGCGCGATATCGCCACCGGCATCGTACATAACGAACGAGTCCAGTACGACATCCGAAACAGCGGTGAAACGTACGTCGTTTAGGCCGCCCACGCCGCCATCCGGAACTAGACGAGCAATGCTGCCAAAGCCAAGCTCGGAAGCGAGAGACAGGTTGGCCGCATCGTTGTCAGGCGTGCCTGCTGCAGCGGAAACGAAGTTTACGTTAAAATCGCCGCCATTGAGCGTTTTGATTTGTAGGCGTCCACCTTCATCCAGTGAAGCTTCGAAGGCCTGGTCGCCAATTGCGTTGCCATTGCCGTCATCCAGATGGATGTCGTTAATCGCGTTAACCAGATCCTCAATCGAATCAAGCGCGTTAATCGTCACAGTTGCTGTTGCCGCCGAAGCCCCGCCGTAAGTCCCAAGGGTCAGTGCATTGCCGTCTTCATCTGTGATACTAAAGGTAATCGTATCGCCGCCTGCAGCTGTAATGCCCGGCAGTGCGGTCAGATCGTCGATACCCCGTAGGTCCCGGTCGCCTTTGGCCTTTGCCTCTGCCTGACCCGATGCCAGTGCGTCACGGGCGCTGTTGGCGATGGAGTCTGCTTGTTCGACAAGGGCGGTCAGGGCGGTTACGCCGTTATCTGCGGCCTTGATCACCTGGATGCTCTGCCCCATCGAGTCGAGAAGACGCGTCAGGTCGGAGGCGCGGTTGTTCAGTGCCTGCGCGGCGAAGAACGATTGCGGCCCGTCGAGAGCAGAGTTGATTTTACGGCCCGTCGCCAAACGAAACTGCGTCGTATCGATCTGGCTCTGGGTGTTCTGCAGGCTGAGAAGGTTGTTTCTCAGGGCTGCCGTAAGAACGACATCAGAAGTCATGGTTAGGTTCCTTTCCTTGCTTTTTTATTTCTCTAAGCGTTGATCAATTAACGCAGTCTCAGAAGTTCTTCGGTCATCTGATCGACGGTGTTGATGATCTTCGTGTTGGCCGAAAATGCCCTTTGCGAGACAATCAGCTTTGCGAACTCATCAGCCAGATCGACGTTCGATGACTCGATGGTTGAAGCCTCAAGGAAGCCTGCGCCGCCGCGACCGGCTTCACGCAGATTTTCCTCGCCTGAGGCTTCGTTTTCCGAATAAGCCGTCCCTGAGACTTCGGTCAGCCCGTTCGGGTTTGCGAAAGTGACCAGCGGCACCTTGTAGAGGTTCGAGGTCGCCCCGTTGGAGAACCTTGCAACAATCAGGCCATCCCGGGTAATTTCCACGCCTGTTCTCAGGCCGAGCTCTGCACCGTTCTGGTCAGAGAAGATAACGTCATAGTTTCCGGAGAACTGGCTGAAGCGCTCGATATCGACATCGATATTTTGCGGCTCCGAGCCGTTGCCCCAGTCAATCTGCGACAATTCAAGGTCAACATTGCCTTGCGCGTCCGGCAGGGCGTTCAGGCTGCCGTCGCCGTTGAAGTTAATCAGACCGCGGTTCAGGCTGGTGCCGTCCGGGTGGATAATGTTGACTTGCCACCAGCCGCGATTGTTATAGGAAACATCACCCGGCAGGTTAGAGATGGCCGGGAACGTTTCGGTGCTATACGGCGGTGAGTCGGTCGGGCTACCATTGTCAAAGGTCGCGTTATCCAGGTCGTTTGACGCATAGGTGCCCGCCAAATTTCCAAGGCCGGTCAGGGCCGTGCCTGCGCCAACATCGGCAAGGTCAATCGTCATTGCTGCACCGGCTGTAAAGTCGTTGCGCTGGATGACGAGCTCGCCGTCATTGCCGAGAAACGCTTCAGCACCCGGTACGTTGGCATTAATATCGTTGATCAGGTCGGCGAGCGTGAAGATGTCAACGTCTGCCGTACCGGAGGTCGGGTTAATACCATCGTCAATTTCATAAGTACGTGGGGTGCCTGCGCCGTCAATATCGATTGTGAACTGGTCGCCGGGGTTAAGGCCGACATCGGTAACAAGCTCGTCCGTGGCCAGCAGGTCACCAACTGCACCGCCTGCCGTAGCATGGGGGCCGTACGTTTTACTGAACTCGAAGGTCAGGACCTGTGACTTGCCGAGACTGTCAAAAACAGTCAGGCCGCGGGTAAAGTCAGGTGCGGTAATGTCCGTTGATACGTCGGACAGCAAATTATCAATTTCCGATGCGTCAAGGTTCAGGGAAATTTCTGCCGTGCTGGTCGGGCGGGTCAGACCGCCGAGGAAAGCAACATCAACCGGTACCAGCGAGGTCAGATCGCCCTGGTTTGCCGGCAGACCACCGGCAGAGTCCAGCGGCCAGCCGTAAAGGACGAATCCTGCGGTGTTTCGCAAAAGACCTTGTGAGTCCTCGCTGAATGATCCGCTTCGTGTGTAAAGGAATTCCTGCTCGGAGCCGGTGCCGCGTTTGACGACGTAAAAGCCGTTGCCGGAAATTGCCGCATCGGTCGCCGAAGCTGTCTGCTGAATTGGCCCTTGCAGGTCAACGCGCTGGACGCGGTTCACGGAAACCGTGCCGGGTGAATATTGTGAGGAACGTCCCTCGGTGGTCACGAGACTGAAGAATGAAGCCTCGGAGCGTTTAAAGCCGACCGTATTCACGTTGGCAATATTGTTGGCGATCATCGCGGTGGACTGGGACTGTGCCCCCAGACCGGATACGCCGGTAAAAAGTGATCCAAAAAGACTCATTGCTATACTCCTTCGTTCACTGGCTTGTTCAAAAGTGCGCTGCGTTGCATGGTTAATCCCTAATCTATGACTTCAGCTGTCTTAGTTGCTGGGTCATTTCATCTACTGTATTGACGACCTTGGAGTTCGCGCTGAATGCGCGCTGGCTGACAATCAGCTCGGCGAATTCATCTGCAAGATCGACATTAGAGTTCTCTACCGAGGCGCTGCGGATTGCCCCGGCGCCGCCGGAATCTGCCGCCTGTATCACCAGGTCGCCGGCTTCTTCGG
This sequence comes from uncultured Rhodospirillales bacterium, assembly GCA_965369185.1. GTDB lineage: Bacteria > Pseudomonadota > Alphaproteobacteria > Micavibrionales > Micavibrionaceae > UM-FILTER-47-13. Next base: position 7,999 of record CBDUPU010000031.1, on the reverse strand, counting down.
TCTGGGCGAATACCGTTCCGGTCATCGCTTTCAGGCCGTTCGGGTTCATAAAGGTGGCCAAAGGCACCTGATAAATTTCAAATTGCTCGCTGTTGCTGAACGAGGCGACAACGCGGCCGTCACGGGTGACGTCAATATTGGTCAGGGTGCCGGCCTCAGCGCCGTTATGGTTCTGGATAATAACGTTGTAATCACCGGAAAACTGGCTGAAGCGGGCAACGTCAATCGTCATGCTCGTCGTGTCGGTTGTCGAGCCGCTGTCAAAATTAATATTGTTCAGCGTGATATTCATGTCGCCGTTCGCATCGGCAACAGCGTTCAGTGTGCCGTCACTATTAAAGCTCATCAGGCCGGTTGATATCGGTACTTTCGGCAGGGCCGGATTGGTCGGGTTGGCCGGATCGTTCGTCAGGATCGTCACTTCCCACCAGCCGCGCGTACTCGGATCGGTCTGGTTGGCGATTGCCGGGAAGTTGCCCTGATCCGGATAGGCACCGCCGGTAATTGTCGTTTGCGGCGTATAAGTCAGCGGTGCATTGCCGGACTGCGTTACCATGCTAAGCGTGTTGGAGATAACGCCGGTGCCCAGCGGTGTGCCGATCCCGTTGCTCAGCGTCATGTTTGCTGTCGGGTCGATTGCCTGAAATACGATGCGGCCATTGCTGTCCAAAGACATATCGAGTGTCGTGCCGCCGCCGAAGTTATTATTGATTTCGTGCGACAGGTCGCCGAGCGTGTCAACGCGCACCTGTCCGGCACCAGCCGGTGCACCGATTATATATTCCTGCGTGGTTGCGCCGACTGTGACGGTAAAAGTGTCGCCGACATTAATGTCTGAAAAACGCGTCGGGTCGGTCAGCGACATTGTGTAATCAAGGCTCGTCGCGCCGGAGGCTGCGGTGGCCATGGGGCCGGTAATCTTACGGAATTCAAATGTTAGGTCGCGCGCAACGCCATCACCGTCAACAACAGTGAAGTTTCGGCTGAAATCAGCCGCCGCTGCGCCGTTGATCGGCAGCGTTTGCTGCGGCGATAGCAGGTCAGGGTTAATCGCGGCTTCTGAAGCGTTAAGGTTGATTGACAGTTCGGCTTGTGTCGTTTGACGGTGGAAGTTTTCCAGTTCGTTGACATCGACAGGAACAAGGCTGTCCAGGGTTGTCCCGGCGGCAACGTTACCGTTCTGGTCGATCGGCCAGCCATAAAGCATGAAGCCGGCGGCATTGCGCAGTACCCCGTCCGCATCCGGCGAAAACGTCCCGTTGCGGGTGAAAAGATAGGGCAGGGCCGGATCGTCATTTGATTTGACGGTGAAAAAGCCTTTGCCGGAAATGCCAAGCTCTGTTGTGCTGGCGGTCTGGGTCAGTTGGCCTTGCTGGTCAACACGGCGAATCGTATCTGTAAAGACCCCGCCGCTGCCAAAATTCGATGGCTTGGTGTTGGTAATGACAAGGTCACTGAATACCGTATTGGTCTTTTTGTAACCAACCGTGTTGATATTGGCGATGTTGTTCGATATCGAGCTTGTGTGCTCGGTCTGGGCATTCATGCCGTTAACGCCGGTATAGAAAGAGGAGAACAGGGTCATCAGGCGGTCTCCTCTTCTGTTGTTGTGTCGTTTTCGCCGTTATTGTTGGAAGCGGCAGAATTTGCCGGCAGGGTGGCATTAATGACCTGGCCCAGCGGCACTGCGCGTTCGCCGATCAGCAGGTAAACCACGCCGTTTTGTGATTCAATCCCGCGCACATGGCCGGAAACAACAGTGCTGGTGTCGATCATCTTGCCTTCGGAATCTGTGGCGTCGATCGACACGCTGTAGGTGCCGGCATCAACTTTGCCGCCGCCTTGATGGCTGCCGTCCCATACAAATTCATGTGCGCCGGCGGTTTTATCTACGGCTTTGCTGTAAACCAGTTCACCGCTTTCATTGTAAACGTTGACCTTTGCCCCGTAGGCTTCGCTTTCCAGCGCATAGCTGATCTTGACCGGTGTCTGCCCGTCATAGGTCATTTCACTGCTGATATAATTAACGTCCAGCCCGACATAACCGAGCGCCACGCTCGACACGCTGCCGAGCTGCAGGCTGACCAGATCATCAAGTTTCTGGTTGGTGTTGATCGATTGTTCGACCTGGCTGAACTGTACCAGCTGGTTGGTGAACTCGCTTGAATCCATCGGGTTCAGCGGGTCCTGATTTTGCAGCTGTGTGGTCAGGAGAACCAGGAATTGGTCGAAGTCCTCGGCCAGCTTTGCTGATTGCTGCTGGGTCTTTTGCGCGTTATTGATTGCGCCTGTGACTGTGACATCAGATACCATCTGAACTCTCCTTTAATTCCACTAAACCAGTGTGCTGTATCGCATGACCCCTGTGTCAGGGTCGGCATACCAGTCCATAGTGGTTTCAATTGCAATTTCCGTGCCAGTTTCCTCGGCATCTTCTGCCGCGCCGCCGGAACCGCCGCTTCCGCCATGGCCGCTTTGCTGGTCATGCTGGAACAGGTTGCCGTCTTGCGACAGTTCGAAGCTCAGCGCTCCGTCATTGACATCAAGCCCGGCTTCCTCAAGGGCGCGCTGCAGGACATGGGAGTCCCGCTGCATCATCATGAAGGTTTCTGGTTTTTCCGCCGTCAGTACGGCTTTAACGCCTTTATCCTTGTGGAATTCCATTTTGATCGAAACCCGGCCAAGCTCCGGCGGGTCGAGCCGGATGCTGATCGTCTTGCTTTCGCCGTTGGTTGCGGCCTTGGTAATTGTCGCCGCGACCATCTGGGTGGCAGGGTGCGGTGTCCCGGCTTGCTGGGCATGGCTGACAAGGCTGGCAAGCTGTGCCGTTCCGGTCAGTGTCATGCTCTGGCCGTTCGGGGCGCTATAACCGAAATCCATGCCTTCGGGAAAAACGCCATCCATTGCGAAGTTGGTGAACATTTCGCTCAGGGCAGGGGGCGCGCCCGATATGGTGCTAAGCCCCGCGCCGATATGGGATTCGATTTTCTTGATGGCGTTTTCAATGCCTTTGCCGTCACCGGCCTGCTGGCCGTTTTTCTTACCCATGCTTTGCGCACGCTCAAGAACGCGCAGGACACCGTCAAAGTCGCTTTCTTCCAGCGGAAAAGCATCTTCGCCGCCTTCGCCGGTGGTCAGGGCGTTCAATTTTGCGGCAAGATCGCCGCTCGCATTTTGCTGGTTAACATCACCGGCCACGCTTTGCGGCTGGACAACAACAACACCGCGCGGCAAAAAGATCGCGTCTTTCTTCGCTTCGGTAGGCAAAATTTTCACCATGCCGATGACGAGCCCTTCACCCTGATCGTTACCGTCGGTGAGGTCTTGCAAAATCTCGGTCAGTTTTTCAGGTGTCAGGCCGGTCGCAATCAAGGTCGGACCGGTTGCACCGTCCTCGGTGCTGAACTGCAGCTTGCCAAGTGCCTGTTTAAGTTCGCCGGCGGACAGATTCAGTACAACCGGCTTGTTTTCCTGCGGCAGTCCCGCAACCAGATTTTCGAGGAAGGCGATCAGCTTTTTGCGGGCAACCGCCGGTTCAAGTTCGGGGGTGTTTTTTATGCCTGCTTTATTATCAATTTCAACGTCAGAAAGCAGGGGCGCCGCGGCAGCTTCTGCTTCGCCCTTGGCGCTAACCTCTTCATTTGTCAGGGCGGCGATTTCTTCCGGTGACAGTCCCGCATCGCGGAGTGCCTGGAGGAGCTGTTCCTGCGTCAGCGGCTCGCCGTGGCCGGTCATGTCGGCTTTTGGCGTTGTCGGTTTGCCTTTGCCGGCTTTTATCAGCGGGTTTGTTATTTGCCCGTTCTGGCTGTCCGCCGTTACCCTGGCAAAGATCAAATCCATGAAATTCATTCCCGGCGTGCCGGAGAAAACCCCCGTAGAGGCGCCAGTCTGCGACTTTGCGCTAGCGCCGCTGGCTGCGGCTTGCCGAGTCTGGAATGTGCTGATATCAACCATTTTATTGTCCTTTTAAAAACCTAAACAGCTTCGTTTAAACCGACTCACTAAGGCCGAGAGAGAAGGGGCGTTCATTCTTGTTGATCTGCCCGCCGGCGCTGTAATTGACATTCTTGTGCTGGGCCGCGTCACGGGCAGAGCGCATTACGCGGTCGTTCAGGCGCTGCACCCCGCCGCGAAGGCGATCAAGGGACTTCAGGTTTTCGGCCATGATCCCGGAAAACTCTTCCTGTTTTTCCTGCAGCTGTTGCTTGAGTGCGACATCGATATGTTTCAGCTCTTCCTTGCGGCCGAGCAATTGTTGCGCGCCAGCCTGATAGTTGCGGGCAGCCGCGATTTTCTTGTCCTGCAGCCGCAGAAAAGTCTTGGTGTCGGCGACGGCAAGGGCCTCGTTTTCTTCGAGATACACCTCGCGCAGTGAGTCGATGTTTTCCATCATCTGCTGCATGGCGCGGTTCGGGTCGCGGGAGAGGACAGCGCTTTTGTCTTTTGCGCCGTTATTATTGCCGCTGTTACCGTTGGTGCCGTTATTGAATGTTCTGTCACTTGCCATTTTGCGCCTCCTGAATTTTAAGTAGTTCCGCCTTTACGTGCTCAGCGATGCCGATACCGCCGCGTTCGGCCATCATCTTGCCGTATTCCTGCACCATGAAGCCGTTAAACACCTTTTCGCCCTGGCCGCCGCCAAATAGCGGGTCCGGCTCGTTTATCTCTGCGAACATCGGTTTCAGCATTTCTGACAGGAAGACAGCTTCGAAGTCTTTCGCGGCTTCTTCGATCTTCTGGTAGTTCTTGATCTCTTTGGATTGCTCCAGCATCTGCGCTTTTTGCGTGACCTGTTGCCGGGCCGCCTGCATCAGCGAAATGTTGGGATCTGCTTTTACCAAGGGATTCATTTTCAATCGTCCTTACATCGTTGTTATTTCGGCCTGCAGCGCGCCGGCTGCTTTAATGGCCTGCAGGATCGTAATCGTGTCCCGCGGCGCAACACCCAGACGGTTCAGGCCGGTGACCAGGTCCTGCAGGGTGACGCCGGTTTCCAGTACGCCCAGCTTCACGTCTTCCCCGGTATTGACGTTGATGTCCGTACGCGGCACGACAACGGTCTGGCCTTGGGAAGAGAAGGGGTTGGGCTGGGAAACCTGCGGGGTTTCGGTGATCTTGATGGTCAGGCTGCCCTGGGCGATGGCGACCGTGCTGATCGTCACGTCAGCGCCCATCACAATCACGCCGGAGCGTTCGTCAATCACAACACGGGCGATCTGGTCCGGCTGGATCGGCAGCTGTTCAATATCGGTGATCAGATCGACAATCGTGCCTTTGAAATCCCCCGGCTTGACCAGCTTCACGCTGCCTGAATTTTCCGGCATGGCGATGTTGGCTGACATAAAGCCGTTAATGGCGCGTGAAATACGGCGGGCCGTGGTGAAATCCGGGTTGCGCAGGGCAAGGCGGATTTCGCTGAAATCTTTCAGGTCGAAATCAATCTCGCGCTCAACGATCGCACCTTCAGGAATGCGGCCGGAGGTCGGAATGTTGCGGATGAAGGTCGCGGCCTGACCGGATACGGAATAGCCGGAAATATTTACCGACCCTTGCGCAACGGCATAAACCTCGCCATCAGCGCCTTTAAGGGGCGTTACAAGCAGTGTTCCGCCCTGCAGGCTCTCGGCATCGCCGAGCGTTGCAACGTTAACATCGATGCGCGCGCCTTGATTGGAAAAGGGCGGCAGGGTGGCCGTGACCATAACAGCGGCGACGTTACCTGTATTTAACGTCTCGCCACGGACGTTCACGCCCAGGCGCTCAAGCATGGCGATCAGGCTCTGTTCGGTAAACGGTGAGTTGCCGAGCGAATCGCCCGAACCGTTCAAACCGACCACAAGGCCGTAACCGACAAGCAAGTTGTCCCGGACGCCTTCGATATCGACAATGTCCTTGATGCGCGTCGTTTTTGCGCTGGCATCAAAAGACAGGCTGCCGAGCGTAATTGCGGTGGCCAATACGAAAATCAGTGTATGTGTAACCTGCTTGAGCATCATTCTTGCCATCTGGTTTGGTTGTTTTCTTCCGCTTTTTCCGTTGCGAACTTCATGCCAACTTTTGCGGGATGGTTTTTTCTTTATTTTTCAATGGTTAAGCTTTGTGGTGTTGGTGCGTTTACCGGATGCTTCCCGGCAGTTTCGATCTGGAGTTCTCCGGAAACGGCAATTTTTTCCTGCCGCTTGACCGGGGGGCGGGGTTCGGTGATACACTGTGGATGTAACAAAGGTGTTCCCGATGAAGATTGAAGGTCCCGATAAATCCCGCCAGACCGGCTCTAGCAAGAAGAAAGGAAGCGTTTCTTCCGGGGACGGTTCTTTTGGCAGTATGGTGACGGGCGGCGCCAAGGAAAGCAGCGGCGCATCGGCAACCCATTCGGTTGCCCGTGTGGACGCCCTGTTGTCTGTACAGGCAGCGGAAGACCCGACCGCTCGCGCAGCGCGCCGCCGCATGAAAGAGCGAGCTGATAGCATACTGGATGAGCTGGAAAAAATCCGGATCGGCCTTTTGACCGGGACATTGACGGTCGGACATGTGATCGGCGTTGCCGACGTTGTCGCTTCGCACCGTGAAAAAATTATGGATCCGCGTCTGACGGCGATTCTTGATGAAATTGACTTGCGCGCGCAAGTTGAGCTTGCCAAAATGCGTCAGGCGATGAATCGCCCTTCATAAATTATCTGCTATCCAAACGGCTTTCCTGACGTCCATACTGGCGACAAAACGACGATAAAGCTAAGGATAACCTACAGTTTTTGTCACTTTGCCCCTTGCTATTGTCTTGACCCGTTCCTATATTCATCCATCGTTTTTAATAGGATAACTGTGTTTGAAAGGATAAGCCATGGCAGCGCCGGCAAGTGTTCTCATACCGCCTGATTACAATCCGATGGAAGACAAGGGTGAATTTATGAACCCTGTCATGCTCGAGTATTTCCGCCAGAAATTGATCAACTGGCGTCAGGAACTTCTGCGTGAATCGAACGACACAATCACCCACACGCTGCAAGAGACGGAGCTGCAAAAGCCGGATCTTGCCGACCGTGCTTCGGCTGAAACCGATCATGCGCTTGAACTGCGCACCCGTGACCGGGAGCGTAAGCTGATCAGCAAGATCAACGAAGCGCTGCTGCGGATTGATGACGGTTCTTACGGCTATTGCGAAGAAACCGGCGAACCGATTGCTGTTGCGCGTCTGGATGCACGTCCGGTTGCAACGCTCAGCATCGAAGCGCAAGAGCGTCACGAGCGGATGGAAAAAACCCATCGCGAAGAATAAGATCTATATCAGATCATGGAAAAGGGCCGCTCTTATGCGGCTCTTTTTTTTGTCCCTGTTGTCGTTTTCTTGTGATCGGCGCAAAAAAAACGGCCCCGAAGGGCCGTGGAGGTTCTGTAGGGTGGGTAAGCATGGGGCCTCCTCTGGGTGTAATGAGGCGGCACCATGTTCGGTGTATTCCCTTAGAACGGGAACAGAATATCGTAAACCTGCTGGCCGTAACGCGGCTGCTGGACATCTGTAATGTGCCCTTCGCCGCCGTAAACAATGCGGGCTTCGGCGATCTGGTCATAGCCGATCGTATTGTTGGTTGTGATGTCTTCGGGGCGAATGACGCCTTCAACCTGCAAAATGCGCTTTTCAAAATTAACGCGCACTTCCTGACTGCCCTGAATGACCATGTTGCCGTTCGGCAGGATCTGGGTGATCAGTGCTGCTAGCTTGACCGCGATTTTCTCTTCGCGGTCGATTGTGCCGCTGCCGTTGCTGGAGGAGGTTGAGCCAAGGCTTGCGAGGGAAGCCGGGTTTACGGCTTCCGGCAAGACTTGCGCAAGGCTGCCTTCGTAGCCGAGCAGGGAGGTCAAATCAGCGCCTTCGCTGCTGTCACGGGTGCGCTCTGTCTCGTTATCAAGCTCTGCCTTGTCCTGAATTTCGATCAGCACTGTCAGGATGTCGCCAATATTGCTGGCGCGCTGGTCCTTGAAAAAAGTCGTGCGGTTGGAG
>CBDUPU010000030.1:0-15612 GCA_965369185.1 uncultured Rhodospirillales bacterium | reverse complement strand
GGAAATATCAAAGCGCCCCGGCATGTCCAGCGGCGTCTGGCCCTTGGAGCCAATTGCCTTGGGAATGATGCTGCCCGGCTTCAGCTCGACATTGGCGGGATTAAGAACGCCGTCATCATCGGCCTGCCAAATGCCGGTTACGGCAATCGAAGCGTTTTTAAGAATAAGCTCGACAACTTTGTTCGCGGTTTTGATGTCAGGCAGTGCTTACATAACCGGCGAACGACCGTAAGTCTCTCCCGGCGATTTTAACCAGCGGAAAGCGACCAGCGGCGTATCTGCAAAACGGCCGCTTTGCAGCAGCTTCATTTCACCGTTATTAAGGCAGGCCTTGTAATCATAGCCCCCAAGCTCGTTTGGCAGAATGCTCTCCAAAACTTCGAAGCGCATCTGGCCGTCCTTGTTTCCCTCGCGCATCACCTGCTCTGGCAGAGAAGCGAGAGGATAACGGCCACGCAGTTGCGCCAGCGTCAGGGACAAAGTACGAAACGAACCTTTTAAAAAGCCGTTCTCATCTTCTTCCAGCACGATATCTGTCAGCGGCACAGCGGTAAATTTAAACGCAGAGAATTCTCCCGGCTCGTTTTCTTCAATCGCCAGCGCTGCCGTACCGCCCACAATAAGATCGAGGTAGCATTGGTGCATCTCGACAATAAAATTGGAGCGGTCAAAATGCGCCTGAATGGTTTTCGCCGCCTGTTCCAGCACCGGGGCGAGCGCTGCCGCCTCTTTTCCGCTCAGATCCGGGCCGGGCTTGAGGCCGAACCATTGAGACCATGGCGGGGTCAGGTTGCCGAGCAGGCTGGCGGCGAGCTGTTCGGTCGCATCCAGAGCGGTGGCATCGTATAAATTATTATGCCGCGCGCTACCCGCGCTGCTCAGGCCAAAGCCGTTACGTTGCGGCAAGGCATATTCATAGGCTTCCTGCCAAAGGGATTCCCAGTTACCGCGTTTACGCTTCGCCGCTTCGAACCGGCGCATCATTGCTGCGGGTTCAAAGCCTGCATGATCGTCCGCGACGCTTGTAAGTGTTTGCGCTTTTGTCATGTTTATTCTCCCAGAAGGGTTTTACGCACGGGCGTGGATGCCTTTGACAATGCACCGCCCAGACCGGTAAGGACCGTACCGATGCGGCCGCGACTGCGGCGCAACAAATTATCCTCACGGGCAAGGCGCGCTGCCTCTGCGCCGCTTGTACCCCCGCCGCCATCTGTGCTGCTTTGCGGGCTTGCCGTATTGGCCGGCGCGCTTGCTGCCGTCCCTTGCGGTGCAGCGCTTGACGGTGCAGGCGGCGGTGATGACGGTGGCGGCATCGCAAATATGACAGGCCGTTGCGCCTGCGGGATTTGAGGGCGGGATGTCAGACTACCCATAAACTGTCTCCTTATTGTAAAAATCGTTGAGCAAGTGGCGGTAAAGCTGCCACGGCGTCAGAATGAAAAAACGGTGCAGACCGAGCACGCGCTTGACTGCCTCGACACAGGTAAAGACCGAAAGCGGCAGCGCGGTTTTTCGCGAATGATCAACCGGCGCTTCGACAACGCGCTGACCACGGGAACGAAGCCATTTCGGCAAGTCGAAATCTGCCGGGACATGGCCATGCACACGCAGGTCGATATGGTTCAGCATCGGGTCGAATGAAAGCCAGTGCGTGCCGTCATTCAAAATCACAAAGCAATGGCGGAAGCCGGGGCGCAGCATTTTCAGCCACGGACGGTCCGCCTGCCCGCTGAACACGACCCATGCTTTCAGGTGCGGTATCGATTTCTTGTTAAATGCGTCTTTGATTTCTTTGATGTCTTTTTTCATTTTCGTTTCTCCTTGCTTCTTCTTGTTATTCCGCGGCCATGTCATAAGCGGACAGCGCGACAATGCCCTTGCCGACCAGCACCATTTCCATCCAGCCCAGCGCCTCGTGCCATAGTTTGTGGGCGCGGCGCTCGCGCACCCGGCTTTTATCGGGCGGCATCATGCGGCGGCCGTAATGGCGCAGCACCAGCGCGTGGTCCATCGTGATTTGTTGTTTGCGGTAAAGCCGGTCGAGGACTTTGAGAATATCGAGCGGTTCGCACGGGCGTGGAAACAGCCCTGCCCCCATTGAAAACCGCGCCCCTTCCTCGCGCGCCTGCTGCGCCTGAATAAACCAGAACCACGCCTCTTCGGCGTTGGCGAAAGGCACGGTGGCCAGTTCCGCCTGCGGTCTTGGTGCAAATAAGTCTTTCGTCGCCATCATATTCCCCACACACAAATTCATCTTTTGTTTCTTTTTGTTCTTTTTTGAGAACACAGATGTTCTCTTTATGTTCCCTTTATGATATAAGATAAAAACGAAGTCAACAGAAAAATAGGATAATTTTCCTATTTACCTGCGCACGGAATAATGGGACTGTAATCCTATGTTTTCTCACGATGAAATTTGGCTGGCGATTGACCGGCTGGCCGCGCACCACAATTATTCTGCTTCCGGACTTGCCAGAAAAGCCGGGCTCGACCCGACGACTTTTAATAAAAGCAAACGGGTGAGCGCCGACGGAAAGCCGCGCTGGCCGTCCACCGAGAGCATCGCCAAGATCCTGACTGTCACCGGCGCGAATATGAGCGAGCTGCTCAGTCTGGTCGATGATGACGGTGATGGCGAAGACAGCATGGACAAGGCAAAGACACTGCCGATCCTGCCACTGGACGAAGCCGGTACGCCGGGGCGATTCGATCATCAGGGGCATCCGGCGGGCGATGGCTGGGACGCCATTCTGTTCGACACCGCCCCGGGAACCTTAGCCCTGCAAGTTTCCGACGGCAGTATGGAGCCTCACTATACAAAAGGTGATATACTGGTTATTGCACCGGGCGCAGAGATGAAACGCGGCGACCGGGTGATTGTAAAGACAGCCGACGGGCCGTTGATCGTCCGTAAACTGGAACGGCGCACCGCCGGTAACGCCGAGCTGCAACCCTTTGACGCCAGCAGGCCTGCTGAAACGTTAAGCGCGAAGCAAATTGCATGGATGGCAAGGATTATCTGGGTAAGCCAGTAAGCCCTGACATTTAGTGTTGCATTCACAAGTCCCGGCTTTAAATTATTTTTTGTAGCAAAAAGAACAAAAGCACACTTAATGACTGATTATATTACCGGGGACGCGCTTGCGTCCGAAGAGCCTAAGCCCACTTCCGTATCCGTAAAAGAGATTGCCGCGCACTGCAACGGCTTTAAGGGGGCCGACGAAAAACGAAGCGTTTTTCAACTTGTCACGACCCTTCTCCTGTTTTTTGCCAACTGCGCGGCCATGTTTTACTGCCTGCCTGTGTCCTATGGCCTGACGCTGCTGCTGGCGGTTCCGGCGGCGGGGCTTTTGACCCGGATTTTTATTTTCCAGCATGATTGCGGCCACGGCTCTTTCTTTAATTCAAAGAAAGCGAATGACTGGACGGGCCGATTCCTCGGCCTTTTGACCGTTACACCTTACGATTTCTGGCGCCGCGCCCATAATATGCACCATGCGACATCGGGCAATCTCGACCGGCGCAGCATTGGCGGCATTGATACGATCACGGTGCGCGAATATCAGGCGCTGTCAAAATGGCAGAAAATCACCTACCGCATCTATCGTAACCCGCTTTTCCTGCTGCTGCTCGGCACGCCGTTTTACGTGATGATCGTCCAGCGCCTGCCGCTCAAGCAATCGACACATTTCCACGATAATTACCAAACGCTGCGCCCCTCCTCGATCTGGAAGAGCATTATGCTGACCAATGCCGGTATCATCGCCGCCTATGGCAGCGTAGCCGCACTTATCGGCCTTGCCCCGCTGCTGGCCGTTTATATCCCGATTCTGGTGGTCACGGCATGGATCGGCGGCTGGCTGTTTTATATCCAGCACCAGTTTGAAGACGCCCTCTGGGAAAATCAGGAGAACTGGGACCGTCAGGAAGCCGCCCTGCTCGGCAGCTCCTATTACGTGCTGCCCAAATTTCTGCAATGGTTTACCGGCAATATCGGCCTGCACCATATCCACCACCTATGCAGCCAGATCCCGAACTACAAGCTGCAGGAATGCATGGATGCGCGGCCGGAGCTGCAGACGATCAACCGCCTGTCACTCAAAGACAGTTTGCGCTGCCTGCCGCTGAAATTATGGGACGAAGACCGCCAGAAGCTGGTGACGTTCCAAGAGGCCGCTATATCCTAAAAAGCCGAATGCCCGCTTTCGCGGGCATTACAGAATTCAATTTAGATTTATGCGCTCTGACGGCTCGCGCGTTTACGCTCATGCGGGCAAAGGTGCAGCTTGCGCAGGCGCAGCGATTTAGGCGTCACTTCAAGAAGCTCGTCTTCATTGATATAAGACATCATATCTTCAAGGCTCATCTTGCGCGGCGGGGTCAGCAGGACGGCATCGTCACTGCCTGATGCGCGCATATTGGTCAGCTTTTTGCCTTTCAGGACGTTAACCTCAAGGTCATTATCGCGGCTGTGCTCACCGATAATCATGCCTTCATAAACCGGCGTCTGGTGTCCGATAAACATCACGCCGCGATCCTGCAGGTTAAAGATCGCATAGGCAACAGCCGAGCCCTGATCGTTGGAAATCAGCGCACCGTTACGGCGCCCCTGAATGTCACCCTTATAAGGGGCGTAGGAATGGAACACACGGTTCATCACGCCGGTACCGCGCGTATCGGTCAGAAACTGGCTTTGATAACCAATCAGGCCGCGCGACGGGGCATTAAATACAATCCGCGTCTTGCCCGCGCCGGAAGAGCGCATATCAACCATTTCGGCCTTGCGGCGGTTCATTTTGTCGATGACGGAAGATGAATATTCTTCATCAACGTCAATGGTGACTTCCTCAATCGGCTCCATCTTCTGGCCGTTCTCTGTCTGGAACAGAACACGCGGGCGCGATACCGTCATTTCAAAGCCTTCACGGCGCATGGTTTCGATCAAAACGCCGAGCTGCAATTCACCGCGGCCACCAATTTCGAATGCGTCCTTGCCATCGCTTTCCTTGAAGGTAATTGCAACATTGACCTCCGCTTCGGCGAGCAGACGCTCGCGCAGCATGGTCGAAGTCACTTTGGAACCTTCCTGTCCGGCAAACGGGGAATCGTTGACCGAAATCGTCACAGCCATGGTCGGCGGATCAATCGGGGTGGAAGCAATCGGCTTTTCCAGCTTCGGCGCGCCGATTGTGTCGGCAACGGATGCCTCGGTCAGACCGGCAATACAGATAATGTCACCGACATTCACCTCGGTTACAGGCACGCGCTCCGTGCCGTCGAATTTCAGCAGCTTGGTCAAACGGCCTGTTTCAACCGTCTTGCCGTCAAGGTTCATCGCCTTGACCGTGTCATTGACCTTTGCCTTACCCTGAATAACGCGCCCGGTCAGGCAGCGGCCAAGGAACGGGTCGGAATCAAGCAGCGTCGCCAGCATCGCAAACGGCGCTTCGGCATCGCCCTTCGGCGGCTCGACATGCTCAAGCACCAGATCGAGCAGCGGCGCAAGATTTTCGCGTGGATCAGCCAGATCACGCACGCACCAGCCATCACGGCCGGACGCATATAAAATCGGGAAATCAAGCTGCTCGTCATTTGCATCCAGTGAAACGAACAGATCAAACACTTCATCGACCACCTCTTCCGGGCGGCCATCGGGGCGGTCGATCTTGTTGATAATAACGATCGGGCGCAGCCCTTGCTTCAGCGCCTTACCCAGCACGAACTTTGTCTGCGGCATCGGCCCTTCGGCAGAATCCGTCAGCAGGATGACCCCGTCAGCCATATGCAGCACGCGCTCTACCTCGCCACCGAAATCGGCGTGGCCCGGGGTATCGATAATGTTGATGCGCGTATCGCCCCACTGAATAGAAGTCGGCTTGGCAAGGATCGTGATACCACGCTCTCTTTCCAGATCGCCGGAATCCATGACGCAGACATCGACTTTCTGGTTTTCACGGAACATGCCGCTCTGTTTCATAAGGGAATCGATCAATGTGGTTTTGCCATGATCGACGTGGGCGATAATCGCGATGTTACGCAGCTGCTGTGCCATCTTGCTTAAAATCCTGCTGTTCTGGGGGTCAAGCCATTAAAGATGGCACTCTCCTACCCTAAAAACAGGGGTGAACGCCAGAAAAATCGCAAAGAAACAGTGAAAAACCCTGAAAATAAAGAGAAATCATTAAAAATGATTATTCGCCGCCACCCTTCGTCAGTCCAATAAACTCAACGAAAAGCGAACGGCGAATAAAGATCAAGAAATGTCGGGGCGCTATATCAGGCAAAACGAACCAAAAATAACGGGGTCCGGTATTTTCAAGACGTTCTGCCCGAACGCCGCCGACATTTCCCTAGCGGCGATCGGCCAGGCTGATAATATCACACCCTCTCAGGCTGGCCTGTTGGCTGCCGCAGCCAAACTGGAAGCTGGAGCCGCAGTTGCGGGTTACATAATCGACAAAGCTGATGACATTGCCCCAGCCGTCAATTGTATAACCTTTTGTCTCTGTGGCCCGTACTCGGTCTTTGTTCATAACGCCCTCCTGTAATTTTATTATCTTATCGGCCTCATCCGCGTAACTTATGAAAACATTTTTAACAGTTTTTTAATTATTATGTCAAACAAAAATACAAAGGACTTTATTCCTACGCCCTGCTATACTGAATGAATGAAAGATTTGCTCGACCTATATGCCCGCTATGACGGGCCACCACCCCGCCGCCGGAACAAGCGGACGAACCCGCGTTATTACGAAGAAATGCTGCGCGCCCTGCTCTATACGATCCGCATCAGGCGCGGGCGCGGAGAGCGCGAAACACTTGCGCCGCTGACCTTGCGGGTACGGGGGGTGCGGAAAATCCTGGAACGAACTATAAAAGAACAGAAGTTTGCGAATAAAAACAACGGGATATGAAGTCTCAAAAGCCGGTTTATTTACAGCGCCTTATGGTTTAAAACTGGAGATAGCTTAATAAAGGAAGATAAAAGACCAATGCCGACAAACACTGCAAAAACCGCCGCCAAAATCCTGCTCGACACCAAGTCCGTGCTGTTTAACGCGGCGGAGCCTTTTAAATACACGTCCGGCAATATCGGCCCGGTCTATGTCGATTGCCGCAGGCCGCTATCTTTTCCGCTGGAGCGCGGGACGCTGATGGCGCTGGCGGTGCAGACGCTGCATGATGAGGTTGGCGAAGATAATATTGATCTGATCGCCGGTGCGGAAACGGCAGGCATTCCCTACGGCGCGATGATCGCCGACCGGATGGAAAAGCCGCTGATTTATGTGCGCAAAAAGGCCAAAGGCCATGGCCGTATGGGGCAGATCGAAGGGTTTTTTGAAGATGGCAGCGCACCGAATGTCGTGCTGACCGAAGATTTGCAGAATTTCGGCCACAGTAAACAGGTCTTTATCGATGCGCTGCGCGGTGCGGGCGCGAAGGTCGATCATTTCTTTGTGCTGTTCGATTACGGCAACCGTCCGGAAGTCAAAGCCGACAATGAGAAGATGGGGCTGACCCAGCATTCTTTGTGCAACTGGTTTGACGTGCTGGCTGTGGCGCGCGAAGAAAATTACTTCGATGCGGCGACGCTGGATTCGGTCGAGCATTATCTTAATGACCCGCAGGGCTGGGCTGATAAAGCAGCAGCGTCAATGGCGGCATCATGAAAATTCATTTCCACTGCGCGACCACAGACGAAGCCGAAGACGCGTTCAAGACGCTGGAAAGCACTTACGGGCAGGTCGCGGCGGAAGACGCTGATGTCATCGTTGCGCTTGGCGGTGACGGCACGATGCTGGAGGCGCTTCATAAATATCACAGGCTCGGCAAGCCGTTTTATGGCATGAATCGCGGTTCGCTCGGCTTTTTGCTTAACCCCTATCGCGGCGAGCAACTGACCGAGCGTTTGACGCGCTCTCAAAGTGTCGAGCTGTTTCCGCTGCAAATGAAGGCCTCTACCGCCGAAGGCGAAACGATTGAGGGGCTTGCCTTTAATGAAGTCTCGCTGCTGCGTCAGCGGCACCATGCGGCGCAGATCGGTATTGTTGTCGATGAGATTGAACGGCTGAGCGAACTGGTCTGTGACGGGATATTGATCTCCACACCGGCGGGCAGTACTGCCTATAATCTCTCGGCGCACGGGCCGATTATTCCGCTGTCGGCCAATGTGCTGGCGCTTACGCCGATCAGCGCGTTCCGGCCAAGGCGCTGGCGCGGGGCGTTGCTGCCGCATACAGCCCATGTGCGCTTTGAGATTCTCGACCCGCAAAAACGCCCGGTCAGCGCGACTGCCGATTTTACCGAGGTGCGCAACGTCACGCAGGTCGATATTCAGCAATCAACGACGGTATCTGCGACCGTGCTGTTCGACCCGGACCACAATCTCGAAGAACGCATTTTGAAAGAGCAGTTCTTGCCTTGATGTCAGGGCATTGCCTTCATGTGCCAGAGCAGCAAAGAGGCGGCGGTGCGGTGCGGGGCAAAGCGGGCGCCTTCCTTTTTCGTCTGGGCCTGATCCGGCCGTTCGGCCAGACCGAGATAACGGCGCAGCCCTTCCTGAATGCCAAGATCACCGGCGGGCCATACATCCGGGCGGGCTAGGCAGAACATCAAAAACATTTCCGCGCTCCATGCGCCAAAACCGTTGAGCGCAAGCACGGCTTCATAGACCGCGTCATCGTCCATCTGCTCCAGCGCAGCCGGATCAAATGTGCCTTCATTAATCTTGGTCGCGAGTTCGCGGATATAACGTGCTTTCTGGTGACTAAGGCCAAGGCTGCGCATTTCATCCTGATTAAGGATCAGCACGGCGTTCGGGGTGACGTTCGGCAGACCGTCCTCAAACCGCCGCCAAAGGGCATCCGCTGCCTGCGTCGAAACCTGCTGGCCGATGACGATGCGGGACAGTCCGGGAAATCCGGGCCCGTAATAAGGCCGCGCAAACTGCTCCGGTCGCACGCCGAGCGCGCTGAATACCGGGTCATTGGCAATCAGATAGTCCAGCCCCTCATAAATGCGGGGAACATGGCAAAGATATTGCGGCAGATCAGGCAAGGTCGATGCGGTAATCTTCGATCACAGGGTTGGCGAGCAGCTTTTCGCACATTTCGCGAACGCGGGCTTCATCAGTGCCGTCGGCAACTTCCAGCTCAATCACTTTGCCCTGACGCACCTGCCCGACTTCATCAAAGCCCAGCCCCTCAAGCGCGTGACCAATGGCCTTGCCCTGCGGATCAAGAACGCCGGATTTCAGCATAATATGTACGGTTGCTTTCATGGTCTATTGCTGCCCTTTTTGGTTTTCAGTGTTGGTTGTCGATTAAAGTGCTTACCTGTGCCAAAATCAAGTCTGCCGCTTCTTCGGGCGCTAAATGGGTCACATCAAGCTCCATAAGATGCGGGTGTTTTACCTTGAACAAGCCAGTCTCGCGATAACGTTCAGCCATTTCGGTATCAATCGCCTTCAAACGCTCCCGGCGACCTTCTGCACCGATACGTTTTTTATGTTCATCAATTTCGCAGCTCAACATTACCGGCAAATAGATGCTGTCACGGCGCGAGAATACCTCCTCTATCTTCTGATAGAGCGCCCTGTCCCCGGGCGTATCACCGATATGGTTCGTTAAAATATAATTCAAATGAGACGGCGCGATATGTTCGATTGTATGCAGAACAACATCGCGAATTTTCTCTACATTGTCCCATACTTCCGGCGGCAGTTTTTTCTTGCCGTCATTATCGATGACACCGAACACCGGGTTATTGATCAAGTGGTTATCAACCAGAATAAAAGGCGCCTTTGCCGTTATTTCCTGTGCGATCGTATATTTGCCGGTTCCGGGGTAACCGATCAAATAAATGACGACATTCTGCGGCTGTCGCGACAAAACTACCCCTTACCGGTCGGTTTTTGTGGTTTGACTTTGTTCAAGCTGCGCAGGCGGCGTTCGCGGGCGAGTTCGTTTTCGATCTCTCCGAGACCTGCGGCAACCTGCTCGTTTATGTTACCGCCCTCGATAATGCCACCTTTAGGCACAAGGCCGAGGCGCTCGGCAACTTGCTGGTAAGCCTCGATCATGCCGCCAAGGTCCTGACGGAAGCGGTCCTTGTCCATTTTCTCATTGGTCTGGGCATCCCAGAGACGGCAATTATCCGGAGAAATTTCATCAGCAAGCAGCAGGTAAAGCTCGCCATATTCGCCCCACAGCCGCCCAAACTCCAGCTTGAAATCAACCAGCTTGAGGCCGATACCGGCGAACAAGCCGTTCAGGTAATCGTTGATGCGGTAGCTCATCGCGACGATTTCTTCGAGCTCATAAATATCGGCCCAGCCGAATGTTACGATATGGTGCTCGCTGATCATCGGATCGCCGAGTTCGTCATTCTTGTAATAATACTCGATCAAAGGCTGCGGCAGGATTGTGCCCTCTTTCATACCAAGACGCTTGCACAAAGAACCAGCGGCAATGTTACGGACAACAACCTCGATCGGGATAATTTCAACTTCGCGCACCAGCTGCTCACGCATATTCAGCGATTTGAGGAAGTGGGTCGGAATACCGATCGCCTCGAGCTTGGTCATGATGTGCGAGGAAATGCGGTTATTCAGAACGCCTTTTCCGGCGATCACCGCTTTTTTCTGGGCATTAAAGGCCGTGGCGTCATCTTTGAAGTACTGCACCAGCGTACCGGGCTCCGGCCCTTCATAAATGATCTTTGCCTTGCCTTCGTGAATAAGTCTGCGGTTCGCCATAAATGCTCCCTACGATGTCAAAGGGGTGGTATAATCTCAGCTCATATAATCATGGATTTCCGTTCCGTCCAATGATACAAAGCTGCGGAAACAGATTCACATGTGCGTTATTTACTAGGGGAGCCTGATAATGTCCAGTTTTGAAGATCGCAAAGACGCGTTTGAAAAAAAATTCGCCCACGATGAAGAGTTGGCTTTTAAAGTAGAGGCTCGCTGCTGCAAACTGTTCGGTCTTTGGGCCGCAGAGCAGATGGGTATGGAAGCCGGCACGGCGGAAAGCTACGCCAAGGAAGTCGTCGGCGCCAACCTTGAAGAGCCGGGTTTTGATGATGTTAAGCGCAAAGTCATGCCTGACTTTAAAGCAAAGAACCTCGATATTTCAGAACATGTCGTAGATTCCATGCTGGAAAAGTTTATGGAAGAAGCCAAAGTCCAGATAATGGAAGCAAACAGCTAAGTTTGTGCCGGCACCTGATTAAAACGGCTATATACCAGATATAAAAAAGCCCCGCACAAAAGTGCGAGGCTTTTTTCTTTTCCCTTGTTCAACTCGCTGGCCAGAGTCGATTTTTTTTCCACCATCTATTACTCGCCAGCGATTCAAACCGCGCTCAAAAAAAGGCGCTATTGGTTCGAAACCCGTAAAGTATTCTGTTGTTCAAAACTTGAATATTAGAACCTTTAGATGAACTTTCCGGCTTTGGCAAGACTTAATATTACTTTTTTCGAACATTTGACGCATTAATCCTGCTAACAGCGTCTGTTAAAGTGAATAAAATTTGCGAAAAACAAGGCTTTTCAGCGGATAATAAGCCTGCTACATAAATGACATGAAAGCAGCTATAATTGTATTTCCCGGTACCAATCGAGAAAAAGACATGGCCATGGCCCTTGAAACGGCCAGCGGCTCGGCGCCCTCACTTATCTGGCATAAGGAAACTGATTTAGGCAGTCCCGATTTGATCGTACTGCCCGGCGGTTTTTCTTACGGCGACTATCTGCGCTGCGGCGCGATGGCGGCGCACTCGCCAATTATGAAAGAAGTCATCGCCCATGCCGAGCGCGGCACACGCATCCTCGGCGTCTGTAACGGCTTCCAGATGCTGATCGAGACCCGCTTATTGCCGGGGGCGTTGCTGCGAAACAAGACACTGAAATTTATCTGCAAGAACGTCCACCTGCGTACCGAAACCGGCGAGAGTGAATTCACAGCCAAGCTCGGCAAGGGCAAGGTTATTAACGTGCCGGTGGCACATGGCGATGGCAATTATTTTGCCAATGACGCGATCATTAAAGAACTGGAAGACGGCGACCGTATCGCCTTTCGTTACTGTGACGAAAACGGCGCGATCAGCGAGGAAGCCAATATTAACGGCTCCACCCAAAATATTGCCGGCATCCTGAACAAGCGTAAAAACATTCTTGGTATGATGCCGCATCCGGAAAACGCCACCCAGAACTGGCAGGACAATAAAAGCGGCGCCGCCATGTTTGAAAGTATCGTAGAGGCGCTGGCATGAGTGAGGCTGCATTGAAACAAGAAAACATCCCCGCCTTCAACGAACCGGAAATCACCGCCAAGCTCGGCGCGGAACACGGTCTGAACGCAGAAGAATACCAGCTGATGCTCGATATTGTCGGGCGGACACCAAGCTTTACCGAGCTGGGAATTTTCTCGGTGATGTGGTCAGAGCACTGCTCTTATAAATCATCGCGACTGCACCTCAAAAAATTGCCGACTTCCGCGCCGTGGGTCATTCAAGGGCCGGGCGAAAATGCCGGGGTCATTGATATTGGCGACGGCCAGGCGGCGGTCTTTAAAATGGAATCTCATAACCACCCGTCATTTATCGAGCCTTATCAAGGTGCAGCGACCGGCGTGGGCGGCATTATGCGCGATGTCTTTACCATGGGCGCGCGGCCGATTGCCAATCTTAACGCGCTGCGTTTTGGTTCGCCCGATCACCCGAAAACCCGCCACCTGATTTCCGGTGTCGTTTCCGGGATCGGCGGCTATGGCAACTGCATGGGCGTTCCGACGGTCGGCGGCGAAGTTAACTTTCACTCTTCCTATAACGGCAATATCCTAGTCAACGCCATGACGGTCGGCCTTGCCGAGCAGGACAATATTTATTACGCGCGCGGTGCGGGCGTTGATCAGCCTGTGGTTTATGTCGGGTCCAAAACGGGGCGTGACGGCATTCACGGCGCAACCATGGCCAGCGCGGTCTTTGACGATGAAGCCGAAGCCCAGCGTCCGACGGTACAGGTTGGTGATCCGTTCACCGAAAAGCTTTTGCTCGAAGCCTGTCTTGAGCTGATGCAGCTTGATGCGATTATCTCGATTCAGGATATGGGCGCGGCAGGCCTCACCTCCTCTTCCGTCGAGATTGCCGATAAAGGCGGTATCGGCGTGGAGCTTGAGCTTGATAAGGTGCCGCAGCGCGAGCCGAATATGAGCCCTTATGAGATCATGCTGTCCGAGAGTCAGGAGCGTATGCTGATGATCCTGAAACCCGGCAAGGAAGACATTGCCGAGGCCATCTTTAAAAAGTGGGACCTTGATTTCGCGGTCATTGGCCGCACCACGGACGACAAGCGCCTGCGCCTTAATATGTATGGCAAGACATGGTGCGATATTCCGGTGCCCCCACTGGTTGACGAAGCGCCGATCTATGACCGGCCGCGCGGTGAGTACCCCAAGCCGGTGGCTATTGATGTTGCCGATTATCCGCTACCGGAAGGCGGAGAGATTGCCGCGCTGAAAACACTGGTCGCCTGCCCTGATATGGCGTCAAAACGCTGGATCTGGGAACAGTACGACCATCTGGTGATGGGCGAAACCGTGGCCGCGCCGGGTCAGGCCGATTCGGCAATCGTGAGAGTTCCCGGCAGCGACAAAGCGCTTGCCATGACCAGCGACTGCACGCCGCGCTACTGTCAGGCCAACCCGCATGAGGGCGGCAAGCAGGTGATCGCGGAGAGCTACCGCAATATCTGCGCGACCGGCGCAAAGCCTCTGGCCGTTACCGATAATCTGAATTTCGGCAATCCGGAACGTCCGGAGATTATGGCGCAGTTTGCCGGATGCATCGAAGGCATGGCAGAAGCCTGTCAGGCGCTGGAATACCCGGTCATTTCCGGAAATGTCAGCCTTTATAACGAGACAAACGGCGAATCAATTTTGCCGACACCGACAATCGGCGGCGTTGGCGTGATGATCGACTGGCATAAAGCCATGAGCATGGGCTTTAAAGCACCGGGCGAGACAATTCTGCTGATCGGCAAGACCGGGCGCCATCTCGGCCAGTCGCTATATTTACGTGAAGTGCACAGCGCCGAGCTAGGCGATGCGCCGCATGTTGATTTGCTGGCCGAGCGCCATGCCGGAGAATTTATCCGCACAGCCATTAACCAGCAGATTATTACGGCATGTCACGATATCAGCGATGGCGGCCTGCTGTGCGCATTAGCGGAAATGGCCTTGGCTGGCACATGCGGCGCAGAACTTGACGTATCTGCGGGCGAGCATCCGGCAGCATTCTGGTTTGGCGAAGATCAGGCACGCTATATCGTGACCACCAACGATCCGGAAGCTGTTAAAAAACTGGCACAAAATACCGATATTTCTGTGACTGTCCTTGGCCGCACGGCTGAAAATGACTTGAAGCTGGCTAACGGTGGCTCTATTTCTGTTGAGGAACTAAAGCGGTTAAATCAAGCGTGGTTGCCGACTTATATGACTGGGGAGAAATAAAATGGCAATGAGTCCGGGCGAGATCGAAAGCCTGATTAAAGAAGGCATTCCTGATGCCAAAGTAAAAATTCAGGATTTGCGCGGCGACGGCGATCACTACGCAGCTTACATCGAATCCATGTCTTTTGCCGGAAAAAGCCGGATTCAACAGCACCAAATGGTATATGCCGCGCTACAAGGGCGGATGGGCGAAGAGCTGCACGCTCTGGCCATCCAGACCGCCACCCCTGAAGAATAAAAAGTTGAGAGTAGAAGGAGCAAAAAATGGAAAACGTAGTTTTCGACCGCATTCGCAAACAAATCGACGGTAATGATGTCGTGCTTTATATGAAGGGCAGCGCCGTCTTCCCGCAATGCGGTTTTTCCGCAGCCGTTGTGCAAGTACTCTCGCAAATCGGTGTGCCGTTTAAGGACATTAATGTGCTTGAAGACAGCGACATCCGTCAGGGCATCAAGGATTTTGCGAATTGGCCGACCATCCCGCAGCTCTATGTTAAGGGTGAATTTATCGGTGGCTGCGACATTATTCGCGAAATGTACGAAACCGGCGAATTGCAGGAACTACTGCAGGAAAAAGGTCTGATTGCAGCTTAACAAAGCCAGACCGCCGACCAAAGGATTTTAAAGGGCGCGGAATTTTCCGGGCCCTTTTCTACATTCTGGGCAATTTACTGTCACGGTGGACATTGCACGATATGATCAGGCCAAAGCCGATCAGGGCAGCGAGCATAGCAGTACCGCCGTAGGAAATAAGCGGCAGCGGCGCGCCGACCACGGGGATCAGCCCCATCACCATTGCGACATTGATAAAGACATAAAGCGAGAAATTCACCATCAGGCCAACGGCGAGAAAACGCCCGTAGCTGTGGCGGCAACGGAAGGAAATCCAGCCGGCATAGAGGAAGGTGATGCCGAACAGTCCTAGAAGGAACAGCCCGCCCATAAGCCCCCACTCTTCCGCCCACAGCGTAAAGATAAAGTCGGTCTGCTTTTCCGGCAGGAAGTTCAGGTGGCTTTGCGTCCCTTTCAAAAAGCCGCGCCCCTCAATACCGCCGGAGCCAAGGGCGATTTTGGACTGGGTGATATGGTATCCGGCCCC
>CBDUPU010000029.1:0-15790 GCA_965369185.1 uncultured Rhodospirillales bacterium | reverse complement strand
GACGCGAAAATTTTACAGGCCGAAGGTGTCGGCGTTGTTGCCATCATGCCGAACGACACGGATAAATACCCCGCGGATTCATTCCACAATATGCGGATCTTCGCCAAAGAGCATGGTTTTACCTTCCCTTACCTGATCGACGAAACACAGGAAACCGCGCGCGCCTACGGCGCCGTTTGCACACCGGACATTTTCGGCTTTAACGCAGACGGCATATTGCAATATCGCGGCCGCGTTGATAGCGCCGGGATGGACGAGGCTGGCCCCGACAACAAACACGAACTGCGCGACGCCATGCTGCAAATCGCTGAAACAGGGATCGGCCCCGCCGATCAGGTGCCATCCATGGGTTGTTCGATCAAATGGCGCGAAGGCATGATATAACACTGGAAAGCTATAGAAATTTGGTTATGATAACGCCGGAAAACCAACACAAACAGGATGTGGTATGAGCAACGACCTTATTCATGAAGTCGAAGAATCCATCAAGCAAGAGCGGCTGGAGCGCCTCTGGAAAGAGTATGGCGGCACACTCATTGCCGCGGCAGTGCTCGCCGTTGTGATCACCGCCGGCGTTACCGCCTATCGCAACTGGAATAACCGCGTGAATGTCAGCCAGACCACCGCCGTCATCGAAGCGCTTGGTCAGGAAGATCAAATCGCGGCCATCGACCAGATTACCGCTACGCTTCGTCCCGACCAGCGGGCTATTGCCAACCTGACTGCCGCCGGAATTCTGGCGCGGGACGGTAAAGCCGAAGAAGCGCTCGCCCATTACAAGCAGGCCGCAAATGACCGCGACATCGATCCGGTCTTCCGCGACCTTGCTCAGCTGATGGCAACGCGCCTTGAGTGGACCATGGCCAAGCCGGACCTTAACCCGCAGCTTCTGCTCGGCGCGCTCGCCACCATTACCGATAAAAAAGACAGCCCGTGGCGCTATCACGCCCACATGCAGGCCGCCGTAATCCTCGCCCATGCCTATGAGAATTACACCGAAGCGCGCGACCATCTGGCCGTCATCACCTCCGCGACCGACCTGCCGTCCTCACTGATGGAACGCGCCAGCGCTCTGAACCATGTTTACGGCCTGAAAATGGCGGATACGAACCGCAACGACACGAAAGAGGAACCAGAAGGATGATCTCTCGCAAGCTGTTTCTAAGCCTGTTTGCCCTTTCGGTTCTCGCCGGCTGCTCGACATTCGACAGCGACGAAGACAAACCGCTTGAAGGCGAGCGTATTTCTATTCTAGAGCTGCAAAAAAATCTCGAGCCTGACAGCCCGGCGCTTGAAGGGCAGGGTTTTATCGCCCCGGCCGCATGGCGCAACGAGTTTTGGCCGCAAGCCGGCGGCTACCCGAATCACGTCATGCAGCATTTGCTGCTCGGTCAGGAAGTTAAACAGGTCTGGAGCGCGGACATTGGCCAAGGCTCGACCAAAGAACTGCCCCTCACCGCCCAGCCGATTATCGTGGACGGCAAGCTGTTTGCACTCGACACCGACTCGACACTCACCGCCTTTGACACAGAAAAAGGCAAGAGCCTTTGGAAAACCGATGTCGCCAACCCGAAAGAGGACGATCCGGTTATTGGCGGCGGCGTCGCATATTCCAAAGGCAAACTGTATGTGACCAACGGTTATGACGAGCTTCTCGCCGTTAACCCGGTCGATGGCTCGATTTTCTGGCGCGCAGCCTTGCCCGCCCCGTCACGCGCAGCACCGACAATCATGGACGAGCGGATTTTCGTCAGCACGCTTGATAACCGCCTTGTCGCCCTCAGCACGCTGGACGGCCAGATATTGTGGGAACATGCGGGCATTTCCGAAAGCGCCGGCCTTGTTGGCGCGGCAAGCCCTGCCGCAAGCCGCGATGTCGTCATTCCGGCCTTTTCCTCTGGCGAAGTATATGCCCTGCGCGTTGAGAACGGCTCGGTCGCCTGGACGGAAAACCTTTCTTCCTTTAGTCACGCTGGCGGCATCGCCGGTATTTCCGATATTCGCGGCCTGCCCGTCATCGATAAAGGCCTTGTGATCGCCATCAGCTTTGGCGGCCGTATGATGGCAATTGATGAACGTACCGGCACGCGCATCTGGCAACGTGAAATCGGCGGCAGCGAAACGCCCTGGATTGCCGGAAACCACCTGTTCGTCATTTCCTCCGAAGGCACGCTTGTTGCGCTTGGCCGGGATAACGGCGTTATTCGCTGGGTAACGCAACTGCCTCGTTACAAGGATATGGAAAACAAAAAAGGCCAGATTTTCTGGACCGGCCCGGTTCTTGCCGGCGACCGTTTGATCGCTGTCAGCTCGAACGGCGACATTGTCGAGGTCGAGCCAAATAGCGGCAATGTCGTACGCAACTGGAAAGTCAAAGGTAATTTCCGCATTGCCCCGGTCGTGGCCGGTGAAACGCTGTACCTGCTTTCCGAAGACGGTACGGTCATGGCCTTCCGGTAAGCAAAAAGCGGTAAAAAGTGGACAGGCGAAGACATAACGTCTAAAAACCTGCCTTGTTAACAACCATATACCGTGCACTGAGAAATGACTTTTACACTCGCCATCGTTGGCCGTCCGAATGTCGGCAAATCGACCCTGTTTAACCGGCTCGCCGGAAAGCAGCTTGCTATCGTTGATGATACGCCGGGCGTCACCCGCGACTGGCGCGAAGCCGACGGCTGGCTCTATGACCAGAAAATGCGCATCATCGACACGGCCGGTCTGGAAGAAAGTTTCGACGACAGTATTCAGGGCCGTATGCGCCGCCAGACCGAGGCCGCCTTGAAAGAGGCCGACGCCATTCTGTTTCTGGTAGATGGCCGCGCCGGTATCACGCCGCTTGACCAGCATTTTGCGGGCTGGCTGCGGAAGCAGAAAATCCCCACCGTCATCGGCGTCAATAAGTGCGAAAACGAAACCGCCGCACAGGCCGGTATTGCCGAAGCATACGGGCTGGGACTTGGCGAGCCGATCAGCCTGTCCGCCGCGCACGGTATCGGCATTGATGATTTATACCATATGCTGGAGCCATACTTCCCCAAGGATGACGGGTTTGGCAATGAAGACGACAAAGACAGCAACTTCATCCCGGATGATGTTCTGGATGCGCTGGAAGGCGATGAAGAATTCGACTTCGCTGCCCAGCCCGAGGAGGAAGAAGACCCGTCAAAACCGATCAAGATCGCCATTGTCGGGCGCCCGAATGTAGGCAAATCAACCCTGCTGAACAGCCTTGTAAATGACGAGCGCGTTATGACCGGTCCCGAAGCTGGCATTACCCGTGACGCCATCGCCGTCAACTGGATTTACAAAGACCGCCCATTCAAACTGGTCGATACGGCTGGCCTGCGCAAACGTGCAAGAGTACAGGAAAATATCGAAAAAATGTCCGCCGAGGATTCCTACCGCGCCATCCGTCTGGCGCAGGTCGTCATTCTGGTTCTGGACAGCAACGCCATCCTCGAAAAACAGGATTTGCAGATTGCCGAACACGTCCTGAATGAAGGCCGCGCCCTTGTTATCGCCATCAATAAATGGGACATCGTTCCCGACCGCGACGAAGCGCTGGAAATTGCTAAATACAAGCTGGAAACGTCACTGGCTCAGGTGAAAGACATTCCCGTCGTGACCATCTCGGCGCTGAAAAACAAGAACACCACCCGCCTGATGGACGAGGTGATGAATATTTACGAAGTCTGGAACCGCCGCGTTTCCACCGGCAAAATGAACCGCTGGCTCGCCGCCATGGAAAGCCAGCACCCGGCGCCGCTGGTACAGGGCAGGCAGAACCGCCTGAAATACATTACCCAGATTAAAACCCGGCCGCCGACTTTCGCACTGTGGGTTTCCCGCCCGAAAGAACTGCCGCCTTCTTACAAGCGCTATATCATCAACGGCATCCGCGAGGACTTTAACTTGCCCGGCATTGCCGTTCGTTTGCTGGTGCGCGCCAGTAAGAACCCTTATAAATAGACTCGGTGAAGCGACGATCCTCTTGTAATAAATGGTCAAATCAGTAAAAAGAATAAGCATTAGCGAAGCTGGGGCTATTAGCCGGAATAATTAAAGGAGCCAGAATTGATGGAAAATCAAATTGCCGAAGGCATTACGATCGTTCAGGAAAATTTCCCGTTCTACCTAGAAATGGGAATGCGCGTCCTCAGCGCCGCATTAATTATGATTGCCGGCTGGATGATCGGAAACTGGATCAGCAGACGGATCACCTCGGTCAAAAAACTAGACGCCACATTGGCGAGCTTCCTCGGCGGCCTGACAAAATATATTGTTCTCGCCGTTGCCGGCATTACCGTCCTTGGCCAGTTCGGCGTTGAAACCGCCAGCTTGCTCGCTGTACTCGGTGGTGCCGCCCTTGCTATCGGCCTTGCCCTGCAAGGCACGCTCAGCAACGTTGCCGCCGGAACAATGATGCTTATCCTCCGCCCGTTCAAAGTCGGTGATTTCATCATGTATGGCAGCACCAGCGGCACGGTTAAGTCTCTCGGCCTGTTCGGCACCGAGCTCGCGACATCTGATAACGTCTATATTTTTGCTCCCAACAGCCAGATCTGGGGCAATAACATTCTGAACTATTCGCGCAACACGCAGCGCCGTCAGGACATCAGAGTCGGTATTTCTTATGACGACGATATTAACAAGGCCTTCAAAACCATCGAGAAAGTCCTGCAAAAAGAAGATCGGGTTATCAAGGATATTGAAGACAAAAAGCCAATGGTCATGGTCGATGCGATGGGCGATTTTTCCATCAATATCATTGTCCGTTTCTGGTCCCTTGGCAGCGATTACTGGGCACTGCGCTGGGAGTTGAGCAAAGCGATCAAGGAAGCGCTCGACAAAGACGGCATCACCATTCCGTTCCCGACCCAGATCCACATCAAAAAGGAAGAAAAAGAAGCGCCCAAGAAAAAGAAAGCAGCCTGATCAAACGCTCGCTTCTGCAAAACATACAAAAGGCCCGTACAAACGGGCCTTTTTCTTATCTATCCGAAGGCTGCCATGCCATTTGACGTCCCTGTTACGCCAGACTAACGACTTCCCCTTGCTTGTCGCAATCCGGAGAAGCCAGCTCAAGGAAAGGCGCGACAACCTCTTCGGGCTGGCGCAGCTTTCCGGGATACCCTCCCGGAAACGCGGCTTTCAGCAGCGCCGTATCAACCACGCCGGGATCAACCAGATTGGCCCGGATTGCGGTCTTCTGGACTTCGGCGGCATAGGTACGCACCATCATATCCAAAGCCGCCTTGGAGGCGCAATATGACGCCCAGTAGGCAAACGGCTTATGAGCAAGACCCGTGGTGGTGAATATCAGGCGTCCGGCATCAGACGCGCGCAGCACCGGGTCAAGCGTACGGATCAAACGGTAATTGGCATGGAAGTTAACCTCCATCACCTTGTCCCACTCCTTCGCGTCGCTATGCGGCAGCGGCCCGAGCGTCCCGACCATACCGGCATTGCCAACCAGAATATCGAGCTTGCCGAACTTCTCGGCAATCGCAGGCCCCATCATATCGACCTTGTCAAACGCCCGCAGGTCGAGCGGCATCAATGTCGCCTTGCCACCGGCAGCGTTAATTTCATCATCCAGCGCCTCAAGCGCCCCGGTCGTCCGCGCCACCGCGACAACGTGCGCACCGGCTTTGGCATAGGCCAGCGCAACCGCGCGGCCAATCCCCCGCGATGCCCCTGTGACAACGGCAACACGCCCCGTCAAATCGATATTTCTGGAATCATCTGTCATATCAGCTTTTCTGCCGCTCGCGCAGGTCCGTAATCTTGTTGTTGCTACTCTGGTTTTCGTGGTCGGTCAGCTGCACGGCATAATCGCCGGTAAAGCAGGCATCACAATATTGCGGCATATCGCCGTTACGTTTTGTCTCGCCGACCGCGCGGTACAGCCCATCGAGCGAGATATAGGCCAGCGAATCCGCACCGATAAAGGCGGCGATTTCCTCGACTGATTTCTGGTGCGCCAGCAATTCCTCGGTCGAGGGCGTATCAACGCCGTAAAAACAGCTATGGGTCGACGGCGGCGAAGAAATCCGCATATGCACTTCCGCCGCGCCTGCCTGCCGCACCATATTAACGATCTTCTTGGAAGTCGTGCCGCGTACAATCGAGTCATCGACCAGCACGACCTTCTTGCCGGCAATCAGCGCCTTGTTGGCGTTATGTTTCATCTTTACGCCTAGGTGACGTACGGCATCGGTCGGCTGGATAAAGGTACGGCCAATGTAATGGCTACGGATAATCCCAAGTTCGAACGGGATCTCGCTCGCTTCGGCATAACCGATGGCCGCGGGCACGCCGCTATCTGGCACAGGAACGATAATATCAGCCCCGTCACACGGCGCTTCGCGCGCCAGTTCGGCCCCGATATTCTTGCGCATTTCATAGACCGACTTGCCTTCCATATAGCTGTCAGGGCGCGCAAAATAGATATATTCAAAAATACAAAAACGCGGCTGCGTATTTTCAAACGGGCGCTTGCTGTGTACGCCCTCATCATCCAGAACCACCATTTCGCCCGGCTCGATATCACGGACGAATTCAGCGCCGATAATATCAAGCGCGCAGGATTCAGAGGCCAGCACATGCGCCCCGTCCAGCCGCCCAAGAACGAGCGGGCGAATACCGTGCGGGTCACGAACGCCCACCAGCATATTGCCGGGGCACCCTATAATCGAATAAGCGCCCTTTACCTGCTTTAGCGCGTCAACCAGCTTGTCGACCGGGTTTTTCTGGGGCGAGGTTGCCATCAAATGCACGATAACCTCGGTATCGGACGTGGACTGGAACAGCGCGCCTTTTTCCACCAGTTCCTTGCGCAGCGTATGGGCGTTGGTCAGATTACCGTTATGGGCAATCGCAAAGCCGCCAAACGCGAGGTCGGCGTATAGCGGCTGGATATTACGGGTCGATGTTTCGCCGGTCGTGGAGTAGCGATTATGCCCGATCGCGATCCGGCCTTTAAGCTGCTGCATCACCGAAGGTTCGGAATAGGCCTTGCCGACCATCTCAGCGGCGCGATATGCATGAAAATTACTGCCGTCGTAACTGACAATCCCGGTCGCTTCCTGCCCGCGATGCTGCAAGGCATGAAGGCCAAGCACGGTAAGAGTTGCAGCCTTGTCGTTATTAAATACGCCGAAAACCCCGCATTCTTCATGCAGCTTGTCATCGTCGAAAGGTGTCTCACTCATTAAAATTATCCTCGAACAATTCGTTTAATTCCTGGCGCTGCTTGCCTTTATAACCGGGAGCATCTTCCTCATCCGGCTTTACCTGTTCTTCCGTGCGATCAGGGCGCAGCACATCAAGCTCCTGAAGCTTTTCTCTTGTGCTTTTCGCCATAGAATCCGCGGCTTCTTCGGCTTTTTCCGCAGCGTTTTCTTTCAGGGATTCAGGCAAGAACTTCATCATCCAGTCGGCTGTCGCTGCGACATAGAAATGCGTCCTGCTGCCTTCAAACCAGCCCTCACGCGCTTTGGGATCGATCAGAACATGGATAGGAAGATAGAGCAGCGCCAGAATAATGACACCCCGCACAATGCCAAAAATTACGCCCAGCGTGCGATCAACCGCGCCCAGCCCGACCGCCTTTGCCCAGCCGGAAAGCAGGTGGCTGGCGACCGAAAGCACAATAACAACAACAATAAAAACCGACCCGTAAGCCAGCCCGTCAGCCACAACGTCATAAGGGATCAGGTTGAAAAGCTTCTGGTCTTCACCTTCTTCACCGCCATTTGCAAACCAGCCGCGCACCATCGGCGATAATAACGGACCACAAAAATAGGCAGCAACCAGCCCCCCGAGAACGCCAAGAATAGTCAGAACTTCACGAATAAAACCGCGAAAAAACGCGATTCCTGCGGATATCAGCAGCGCGGCGAGGACAATAAGATCAAAAATCATGAATATATTACAATGCGGCTAGGGGGCAACGTCACCCCCGATATTGGCCAATTTCATCGCGGATTTCAATGAATAACTCTGAAACTTCCCCGAAACATGCCGATTACTCCGCCGCGCAGCGCACCGCATGGTCCGGCGCGGCGAACATATCAACCAGATCACGCAGGCTTTTTATCTCGTCCGTCCGTATGCCGCTCGGCCCCTTTTTCTTCAGGCCCGGCACAATCGCGCGCTCAAAACCGAGTTTGGAAGATTCTTTAAGCCGTACGTCCGGCTGCGACACTTGCCGGATTTCACCGGCCAGCCCGATCTCTCCGAAAAACACGGCTTCCGCCGGTAGCGGCTCGCCGGTCAAAGAACTAATCAGCGCCGCCGCCACAGCAAGGTCTGCCGCCGGTTCGGTCACGCGGATACCCCCGGCAATATTCAAAAAGATATCACTGCCGGAAAAGGCAAGGCCGCAGCGCGCTTCCAGCACCGCCAGCACCATTGCCAGCCGCCCGGAATCCCAGCCAATCACGGCGCGGCGCGGGTTAGCCATAGAAGTCGGCGCGACCAGCGCCTGCACTTCGACCAGCATCGGCCGCGTCCCTTCCAGCCCGGCAAGTACGGCACTGCCCGCGGCGTCGCTCTGGCGCTGCGATAGGAACAGGGCCGACGGGTTTTCCACCTCGACCAGCCCCTCATGCGCCATTTCAAAAACGCCAATCTCATCAGTTGCGCCAAAACGGTTTTTCACCCCGCGCAATATCCGGAACTGGTGCGAGCGGTCGCCTTCAAAATACAGCACCGTATCGACCATATGCTCCAGCACGCGCGGCCCGGCGATCTGGCCCTCCTTGGTGACATGACCGACAAACATCACGGTAATGCCCCGCTTTTTCGCAACCCGAACGATTTCCTGCGCGCTTGTCCTGACCTGAGTCACCGTACCCGGCGCGCTTTCGACCGTATCGACATACATGGTCTGGATTGAATCAATCACAATCAGGCTGATCGGGTTCGCCGCATCTTCCATCGTCGCGACAATATCCCGCACAGAAGTCGCCGAAGCCAGCTCCACCGGCGCCTGCGCCAAGCCCAGCCGGTCTGCGCGCAGGCGCACCTGATCAACAGCTTCCTCGCCAGAAACATAGACGCAGCGAACTTTTTTACGCGCCAGCGCACAAACGACCTGTAGCAGTAGCGTCGATTTACCGATGCCCGGATCGCCGCCGATCAGAATTGCCGAACCCGGCACCAGACCGCCGCCTGTTACGCGGTCAAATTCAGCGATTCCGGTTGATTTGCGCGGCATCCGGTCATGGCTTTCACCAGCCAGCTCGACCAGTTCCAGCGACCGGCCCTTGCGCGACGCCCCCAGCCCTTTGGGAATCGCCGCCTCTGTTTTTTCCTCGGCCATCGTGTTCCACTCATTACAAGCATCGCACTTGCCCGACCACTTTGAAGAAACCGCGCCGCAAGACTGGCAAATATAGCTGATTTTGGCTTTGGCCATAGCGGTGGCTCCTCTTGAATAATGATAAAAATGATGGGCGAACTAGCGACTGCCTTCTTTGTTATTAACGCAAAAAAAGGAACATTTCAAGAACAAAGCAAGGTGCCATATTTGCAGACATTATGAAAATGCTTTAAAATTACGGGTAAAAGAGAATAAGGGGTGTTTAAAAATGGGAATTGGCGAATGGTACGGCACGAGTTCAGAGCAGATCATGCAGACGGCCGGTGATATCAACGAACATCTTCGTGAAAGCTACAATGCCGTCGCCCGTACCGCTGATGCCCGCCGCGAAGCCTTCATGCAAGAGCTGGAAGACCGATCACCCCGCCTTGCTGGCATGATCCGCAGTACCGACCGCGCCTTTGCCGTCATTGAACGCGGCGTCCAGAACGGCATAGTCGAAATCAGCGCCAGCCTTACTGGTATTGGCGGCGACCTTATCCTGAATAACGGCTATGAGCTGGTCACCGGTGAAAAACTCTATGACGGGTCAGCCGAAAATTGGACTCGCGAACATCTAAACGGGGCAATCGACGGTATACAGGCAGTCACCAGCCTTGGCGCCAACAAGCCGCTTGCCGATTTAAGCGATACCGAACAAAATATTTCAGACGTTTTCAGCACCGCCACCCAGTTTGCCCTGCCGGCCGCAAGCGTTGCCGGCGGTGTTGTAAAAGGCCGCAGGCTTTTGGAGGCAACCCGTACGGCCCATATGAC
Organism: uncultured Rhodospirillales bacterium; assembly: GCA_965369185.1. Classification (GTDB taxonomy): domain Bacteria; phylum Pseudomonadota; class Alphaproteobacteria; order Micavibrionales; family Micavibrionaceae; genus UM-FILTER-47-13. The sequence goes on along the minus strand of CBDUPU010000029.1, from coordinate 5,643 downwards.
AACACCGCAGCGCGGCTGGCTGCGCAATTTTTTTGACGATGCCGCGCATTTCTCCGAGCGCCCCGTCCTCGCGACCAAGGAAGCGCTGTCCTTTACCAACAGCACGAAAAACTCGCTGCAACAAGGCTCTCAACTAGGCTCGGATACCATCCAGATGACCACACAATTAGCAGGCTTAGGGCATTAATCTAGAAACGGCACTTCGGTTTTTATTTGACCTTCCGCGCCGAAGCGTCCTAACTACTAAATTCAGTTTTATGTAATGCAATCTAAAAAGTCCGATGCCGATCAAAATCCCTAAAGACCTGCCCGGCCGCACGGTTTTAGAAAAAGAACGTATCCCGCTAATTTTCGAAGAACGCGCCCTGCGTCAGGACATCCGCCCGCTACAGGTCGCGGTTCTCAACCTGATGCCGGACAAGATCCAGACAGAAACCCAGCTTCTCCGGGCACTGGGCGGCACACCGCTGCAAGTAGAGGTGACGCTGCTCCATACTGCAAGCCACACAAGCAAAAACACCCCGCAGGAACATTTGAACAGTTTTTACCAAACGCCTAAAGACCTGCAGGATCGCCGCTTCGACGCCCTGATTATGACCGGCGCACCGGTCGGGTATCTGGATTTTGAAGATGTCACCTACTGGGACGAGCTGTGCCGCGTAATGAAATGGGCGACGACCAACGTCTATAGCAGCTTCTTCATCTGCTGGGGCGCGTTGGCAGGAATGAAGTATCATTACGATGTCGCAAAGCATGTTTTGCCACAAAAGCAGTTCGGCATTTACCCGCATAAAATCCACGATCCGTTCGAACCGCTGACAGCCGGCTTTGATAACGTCATCAACGTTCCGGTTTCGCGCCACACCGAAGTCTGTGCCAAAGGCGTCAAAGCGCGCCCTGAACTGCATATTCTTGCAGAATCTGAAAAAACCGGCCTGTGTCTCGTACAAGACGCAGCGGCAAGACGCGTCTTCATGTTTAACCACCTTGAATATGATGCGGAAACTCTGAAACGCGAATATGATCGCGATAAAGTCGCCGGTATGGACCCGCAACTTCCCTATAATTATTTCCCCGATGACGACCCGTCAAAAAAACCGGAAATGACCTGGCGCGCCCACCGTACATTGCTGTTTCACAACTGGCTGAATATTGTCTATCAGGGCACGCCGTTCGATCTGGCCGACCTTGCCGATACGATGCCGGGATGGGAGCAAGCACCTAACAAAACCGCCGACAAGGAATAAGCATGAAACATCCCAAATATGATTTGATCGGCGATATTCACGGCTGCGCCAAACAGCTTGAACAGCTCTTGCAAAAGCTGGGTTATCGAAAGAAAAACGGCGTGTACGGCCACGATGAACGTCAGGCCATATTTCTAGGGGATTTCATTGACCGTGGCCCGGATCAGAAAGCCGTCCTTGATATAGTCAGACCGATGATTGAAAGCGGTCAGGCTCTTGCCGTGATGGGAAACCACGAATTTAACGCGATATGCTATGCCACCGCGCTTGATAACGGGAAGAATGAACATATTCGCCCGCACACCGCAAAGAACACGAAACAGCATCAGGCATTTCTTGATGAATTCCCGTTTGGCAGCGCCGAATATGAGGATGCGATCGCATGGTTTAAAACCCTGCCGGTACATCTGGACTTACAGCATATCGGCGTTGTCCATGCCTGCTGGTGTGAACAAAGTTTTCGCGAGCTCAAAGAAGAATATTTGCGAGCGGATAACACACTGTCTGAAGACGCCTACCGTGAATATGCAGACGAGCATTCGGCTTTTTTCCGAGCCATCGAGCGCATCCTGAAAGGGCCGGAGCATCCGCTACCGCCTGAACTATATTTCCATGATAAAGACGGCCACCAGCGCAAAAATGCAAGAATAAGATGGTGGGAAATCGCAGAAAAACCGCTATCCCAGCGCCTCGAATTTGCCGGAGCCGGCCTGTCGGAACAGCAAAAACATTTGCTGGATCAAGGCGCGCTGGTCACTGAATTCAATGCGCCTGCCAAACCCGTCTTTGTGGGACATTACTGGATGAGCGGAACTCCAAAACCTCTGTCAGACAAAGTTGCCTGCATTGATTACTCCGTTGCCAAAGGCGGCAAAATGACCGCCTACCGCTGGAGCGGGGAAAAGAACATTAACAAGGATAATTTTTCGTGGGTTTAATCTCTTCATAACGCCACTTGCCACGTCGTTGAAACTTTGCTAGCTGTGTCCGTCTCATGAAATTACTTCGCCATGATACAAAAAGGCTGACCGCCCTGCTGTTGGTATTCGCGCTGGTATTCTCCCAGCTCGCGATATCAGCGCATAATGTCATGCATCCGGCGCACAATGTCGCAGGCATTATGCAGGACGTTGATCAGGACCATGAGGAAATAAACGGGCACGAATGTCCTGAATATATTCTTCAGAAATTATTCCAGAGCGCCCAGACTGCTGACGGCTCTCTGGAACTTGACGTTTTTCCTTTGGCTCAAGCCGGGATTTTACCGGAAACGCCACACCTGCAAAGCATCACAAACCGCGTCTATCAGGCGCGCGCCCCGCCCGTTTTTCTTATCTAACCTCCCAATAAACACGACAAATTTTTAGATAAGAAAGGACATATCCATGTCTAGAAAACTGCTGCTGGCGGCCAGTGCGCTCGCCATTTTAAACGCATCTCCGGCTTTTGCGATGGACGATACAGACCTTCAGGCCATTCGTGCGGAAATCGCCGCGATGAAACAGGCTTACGAAAGCAAAATCGAACAGCTGGAAGACAAAATACAAACGCTTGAAGCCCGGCAAAACCAGACGGCGAAACGCACCGCTTCCGCACAGGAAGCTGCTGCCAATAACGTTCCGGCAACATCACGTCGGCGAATCAATGATAACAGCTTCAACCCGGAAATCGGCGTGATCTTGCAAGGCAAGTATCAAAACTTCTCTGAAGACACGAGCGAATTTGCCGGCTTTGCTGTTGGCGAAGAAGCCGAACGCGGCGAAGAAGGCTTGGGCCTTGATGAGACAGAACTCAACTTTTCCGCCAGCGTCGATGACAAGTTCCGGGGCAGCGCAACCATTGCCCTGCACGAGCATGGCGGAGAAACCGAAGTTGAAATTGAAGAAGCCTATGTAGAAACCACATCTTTGCCGTACGGCTTACAAGCCAAGGCAGGGCGCTTCTTCTCGGAGCTTGGCTATTTGAACTCCCATCACAGCCATGCGGATGACTTCGCCGACAGGCCGCTTCCAAACCGGGCTTTTCTAGATGGCAATTACGGTGATGACGGCGTGCAAGTGTCAGCTATCCTGCCAACGGACATTTATTCGGAAATCGGCGGCGGCGTATATCGCGGCAACGATTTTCCCGGCGGCGGCGCTGATGGTTCCGATATCGGTTCATGGACGGCCTATGGCCGGGTCGGCGGAGACATTGGCGATAAGACAAGCTGGCGTTTTGGCCTTTCCACCTTGCAAACGGAAGGAGCCGAACGCGAAGCCAATGAAGGCAATGTGATCTTTGATGGTGACAGCGGCCTTTATATTGCCGATATGCGCGCCGTTTATGCCCCGACCGGCAATAACGCCGAGCAGGAAATCACCTTGCAAGGGGAGTATTTCATCCGCGCCGAAGACGGCACTTACGACGATCAGGATGCAGGAACAGGCGCGATTGCCTATGATGATTCCCAAAGCGGCTGGTATGCGCAAGGCGTGTACAAATTCCGCCCGCAATGGAGCATCGGCCTTCGCTATTCCGAACTGTATGCTGGGGACGTTCCCGCTGGCCTCACGGGCAGCGCGCTTGACGATGGCGGACACGACCCTTGGGCGGCCTCGGCGATGGTTAGCTGGACGAACAGCGAATTCTCTCGCCTGCGGCTCCAATATAACCGCGAAGAACTAAGCAATAGCCAGCAAGACAACCAGTTTGTCCTGCAATATATCATGAGCCTTGGCGCTCATGGCGCACATGCTTATTAAGGGAAACATGGATATGAGACATTTATTGATCCTCATAGCCGGGCTGGGGGTGCTGCTTGCAGCCCCGGCCTCCGCCCTTGCCAAAGTCAACGTTTTTGCCTGCGAACCGGAATGGGCGGCGCTGGCCGAAGAAATCGGCGGCGATCTGGTTAATGTAACCGCCGCCACCCACGCACGACAGGACGTCCATCACCTTCGCGCCAAGCCCAGCCTGCTGGCCGCAATGCGCAAGGCCGATCTGGTTTTTTGCACCGGTGCCTCGCTGGAAGTCGGCTGGCTGCCGATTTTGCTCAAAAAAGCAGGCGGCCCTGACGTCCAGCCCGAAACGATAGGCTGGATGATGGCATCGAACTATGTGGAAATGCTGGAAGTGATGGGAAGGGCAGACCGCTCTATGGGTCATGTCCACCCGGAAGGCAATCCGCATATCCACTTAAACCCTGCCAATATTCAGACTGTGGCAGAATACTTTGCCGAGCGCTTGTTTTTGATCGATCAGGACAATGCGGCCACATACAGTCAAAACCTTGAGAACTTCACGAAAAAATGGGCGGCGGCCACACAGCGCTGGAATGCAGAAAAAGCCCTTTTCAAAGGCCGGCAAGTCGTCGTGTACCACAATAGCTGGGTCTACCTGCTTAATTGGCTGGGGATGGAGGCCGCTGCCTCTCTTGAGCCAAAGCCCGGCATCCCGCCGACTGCTTCACACCTTGAAACTGTCCTGAAAGCCATTGAAGGGAAAGACGTCAAGGCAATCATCATTACGCCGTATGAAAATGAGGATGCGGCGGAATGGCTGTCTGAAAAATCAGGTATTCCGGTTGTCCCGTTGCCATTTACAGTCGGCGGCAATGAAAAGGCAGACGACCTTGTCTCCCTGTTTGATGAGACGCTCGCCCTGCTGAAAGCAGCATTATGATGTTGGATGCTGACATACTTATGATCCTCGCTCCGGCTTTCATAGCCGGAGCGATTATTTCCCTCGCCCACGTGCCGCTGGGAATCGAAGTCCTGAAACGCGGCATCATATTTCTGGATTTGGCGGTGGCGCAATTTGCCGCGCTCGGCATGATAATCTTTCACGTCTTTTTTGAAAATCATGATATGGCCCTGCAATATGCCGCTGCCGGATCGGTGCTATCCGGCCTGAGCCTCGCATTAATCTGCGCCTTGGGGCTGCACATGATGGAAAAGCAAGCCGGACGGTATCACGAAGCGATCATCGGCTCGGCCTTTATCTTTGCCGCATCAATGGGAATCCTGCTGATGGCGGGCGACCCGCATAGCGGCGAACAGATGAAAGACATTCTGGCCGGACAAATACTCTGGACCACATGGCAAGATTTAATGCTCTATGGCCCGGTGTTTGTCATCGTCGCGGGGCTGTGGTTTGCTCTCAAAAACTACAGGGCAAAACTCTTCTATGTCCTTTTTGCCCTGACCATCCCCTTTTCGGTTAATCTGATCGGGGTTTACCTCGTCTTTGCCAGCCTGATCCTGCCCGCTCTTGCCACAGTCAAACTCGGCAAACACAGGATATTGGCAAGCTATCTCATATCGATCGCCGCTTTTGCTCTGGGGCTAGCGGTTTCATATGTCACAGACACGCCGTCAGGATCAGCCATTGTCGTTTCTATGTTTGCAATTATCAT
>CBDUPU010000028.1:0-15926 GCA_965369185.1 uncultured Rhodospirillales bacterium | reverse complement strand
TCCGACCTGCACGAATGGCGTAACGACTTCCCCACTGTCTCCAGCATAGACTCAGTGAAATTGAATTACGGGTTAAGATGCCCGTTACCCGCGGTTAGACGGAAAGACCCTATGAACCTTTACTACAACTTCGCAGTGGCAGCATGACTGTCATGTGCAGGATAGGTGGGAGACTTTGATCCCGGGACGCCAGTCTCGGAGGAGTCATTGGTGAGATACCACCCCTGATTTTTGTGTTGTCTAACCTCGTCCCGTGAATCCGGGACAGGGACCCTGCGTGGTGGGTAGTTTGACTGGGGCGGTCGCCTCCCAAATTGTAACGGAGGCGCGCGATGGTGAGCTCAGGACGGTCGGAAATCGTCCACTGAGTGCAATAGCAAAAGCTCGCCTGACAGTGAGACTGACAAGTCAAGCTGAGACGAAAGTCGGTTATAGTGATCCGGTGGTTCCACATGGACGGGCCATCGCTCAACGGATAAAAGGTACTCTAGGGATAACAGGCTGATAGCGCCCAAGCGTCCACAGCGACGGCGCTGTTTGGCACCTCGATGTCGGCTCATCTCATCCTGGGGCTGAAGCAGGTCCCAAGGGTATGGCTGTTCGCCATTTAAAGAGGTACGTGAGCTGGGTTCAGAACGTCGTGAGACAGTTCGGTCCCTATCTGCCGTGGGAGTTGGAGTCTTGAGAGGATCTGCCCTTAGTACGAGAGGACCGGGGTGGACGAACCTCTGGTGTACCGGTTGTTGCGCCAGCAGCACCGCCGGGTAGCTATGTTCGGAACGGATAACTACTGAAAGCATCTAAGTAGGAAGCCGGCCTCAATACCAGGACTCCCTATCAGAGCCGTGGAAGACCACCACGTTGATAGGCTGGATGTGGAAGTGTGGTAACACATGAAGCTAACCAGTACTAATTGCTCGATCGGCTTGAATTCTTTCCGCCACGCACAGTGATAAGTTCGCCCGAAAGGCAAAAGAACTGTGAACTTTAGATACTTCGCTTAGGAGCGACATTGGAATTCTTTACAGCACTGAGTTTAAATGACCTGGTGGCTATAGCGAGTGTGATACACCCCATCCCATTCCGAACTGGGCCGTGAAATGCCTCAGCGCCGATGGTACTGCGTCTTAAGGCGTGGGAGAGTAGGTCGTTGCCAGGTCTTTTAAGCTCAGTACTGTAAAAAAAGCGGTCCGCAGCGATCCTTTACAAACCTGTCACGAATTCGAAAATATACCGCGCCTGATCAGCGCGGTTTTTTTGTGCCTTTAGTGTTGTTTTTCTTCATTTTTATAGTTTTAGTCGCGCCTGAGCCCGCGTATAGTGCGGGCGTGCCGGTAGCTTTATGGCTGATTTTCTCTTGGGTTTTCGCGCTTAGTGGTTTTTTCGCGGTTTGCGCACCGGCTGGTGGTTAGACAATATTGGTGCCGTTGGGGCTGGCGGCGCTTCGGCAAGAACAATGTAGCCAGTCAGCTCAAGCCCTGCGTCCTTGCGGATGATATGTTCTTCCAGTGCGATCAAACGTAGATCTGCTTCTGCTAGGCAGTCCCTTATATAGGCTTCGCTGTGGGCGTAGCGATGATCCGGGCCAAGGGCAAAGGGACGCATGTCCCCGCCTGTCAGTTTCTGCGTGGAAAAGGCGAAAAGGCCGGCGGGCGCCAAGCGCTGCTTTATAGCGCCAAAGAGCGTTTTTATCTCGCCAATATAAACCAGAACGTCAGCGGCCAGTACCAACTGGTAAGGCCGGGCGCTGTATTCATTATGTAGCGCGCTCATTATGTCGCCTTGCAGCAGTTTATTATATAGCTTTTTCGCTGCGGCTTGTTCGATCATCCCGGCAGACAGATCGATACCTTCCAGCCAGCCGGCGCGCTTAGCAAAAGTCTCTCCCGCCAGGCCGGTGCCACAGCCAAGATCGAGAATGCACTCTGCCGTTTTGGTATCGTAAGGGCGATAATTTTCAACAATATTTGCGAGTAGCTGCGGAACGCGGTAGGACAGCGTTTCAAGTAGCGCACTATCAAAACGCGGCGCGTAATCGTCAAACAGGGATTCTACATACGGCGCGGGCAGTGTTTCGGGCTGCGGCGTGGCGCCGAGCAGGGTAAGTTTGATTGCGGCCCCGAGCCGGTCGATTGGGTCAAGCTGAAGATAGTGCTTGAACGCTTCGAGGGCCTCTTCACGCCTGTTAAGTTCCATAAATATCTCGCCGCGCCGGAAGGGCAGCGGGGGCCATTCCGGCGCCAGCTCTTGTGCCTGCAAGAGCAAATCCAGTGCGGCACAGCTGTCCCCGCGCTCATGAAGTTGCATCGCCATTATAAAACGGCGATCTGCGTAATAATCCCCTGATGTTTCAGTAGAAAACATGCCGCTAGTCCCTCATCACGACAATTAACCTGAAAACTTTTGCGCGATAGTGTGTACGAAAGCAACATAATTCGTTGCCAGTGCCGGATGTATATTTACAGCCTATAAAACACGAAAAACCGGGATGAAAGCGTAATAAGGGGCGCAATTTTCCATGACCGGTATATCAAAGCGCTCCAGTCGCATAAGACCCGTATCTTCAATATATAGCGAATAGAAATGATTGCTATAGACAGGGGCTGAATGCGTGCGTTGCAGGGTGAGGCTCTGGCCGGAGAATAATAGTGCGGCCTTTTCTCCGTTCGGGGCGAAGTGAGCGGTAAATTCCCGCGCGTTCTGGCATAAATAAGTCGCGTCCGAAGAAATGCCAGCCGCCTGCCGCGCGGGCGGGGGCGTATTGGGGCTGCACGCCGCCATTAATATGATTGCCGTGCTATAAAGCAGTATTTGCAGCAGTAAGAAAGGATGCTTCATACTGCTGCAAACGGTAAAGTGCGGCTTCAGTTCCGGTTATATGGCCTAAAGGTTACAGCTTGGCGGCTTAATGCCGTTTGTTGCGCTGATATAGCGGTTTAGTTCGTCATGCAGCTTTTGCTTGAGGGGCACGCTTGCAAAGCTGGCATCAATACCGTTGCGGGCCAGTTGAATAATATCGTTTTTATTCAGAGCCAGCGCGTCGGCTACCGCGAGATAGTTTTCGGTCATATAGCCGCCAAAGTATGACGGGTCGTCCGAATTGACTGTTGCTTTGATGCCAAGATCGAGCATCTTTTTCAGCGGATGATCATGCATATCTTTGACAACACATAGTTTCAGGTTGCTGAGCGGGCAGACGGTCAGTGCCATTTTGCTTTTTGCCAGGGCGCTTACTAAAGCGTTATCTTCTAGCGAGCGGTTGCCGTGATCGATGCGATCGACTTTCAGAAGATCAAGGGCTTCATGGATATATTCCGGCGGCCCCTCTTCACCGGCATGGGCGACGGCGATTTCAAAACCTTGTTTACGGGCCTCGGCAAAAACGCGCTCGAATTTGGAAGGCGGGTGCCCGACTTCGGAGCTATCGAGGCCAACACCAAGAATTTTGTTTTTATATGGCAGGGCTTCGCGCAGTGTATCAAACGCAGCTTCGTCGCTTAAATGGCGCAGGAATGACATGATAAGGTGCGAGCTGACGCCGAGTTTCTTCTCGCCGTCTTCTAACGCTCTGGTAATGCCTTTTATAACGGTATCGAACGGAATGCCGCGTTCGGTGTGGCCTTGCGGGTCAAAAAAGATTTCTGTGTGACGCACGTTCTGGGCAGCGATTTTTTCCAGATATGCCATCGTTAAATCGTAAAAATCCTGCTCTGTCTGCAGGACGTTCATACCCTGATAGTATATATCGAGGAAGTCTTGCAAATTGGTGAAGTCATATGCCTGACGGACTTCTTCGACGGAGTTGAACGGGATGTCGATCTTATTTTTACGCGCCAGCGAGAACATTAATTCGGGTTCGAGGCTGCCTTCAATATGCAGGTGAAGCTCAACTTTTGGCATACCCTTGATAAATTGTTTCAGATCGGTCATGGCGTCCTTCCGTGTTTGTTTTTTTTCTAGCGGATACAACAGGATATAAAGGTTGTTTGCGATAATCTCAAGCTGTTTCCACAAGTGTTGTGGCGTGTAGTATGGGTGGAGGTACTTAATATTCGGCTAACGGGCGCTTATTTGGGGCGCGGACAGCAATTTTCGACCATATAACGCAGCAAGTCTTTCATGCCGTCATTATTGGCGCTGTAAATGATAAAGCGGCCGGCGCGGCGGCGGTTTATCAGTCCGGCATGCTCCAGATGTGCCAGGTGAAAAGACAGCGTGTTTTGCGGTACGCCGAGCGCTAAACTGATGTCACCTGCCGGCAAACCTGATGATCCTGAGTCCACGAGCAAATTGAGGATTTTCAGTCTGGTTTCTTGCGAAAGGGCGCTAAAGGCTTTTATGACACTGTCTGTTTCCATGCTTCCACGATAGCCGAATTAAAATATAATGCAACGTTCTACTGGTTTTCTACCGCTTCCTGTCTAGATTTTTCGCCATGGCTGCCCCAGATTTTTATACAGGGCAGGAGGGCACATACGTGTAATAACACAAGGAGGTTTTATCATGTTCGTATCAACCGTTGGCGGGGGCGCCATGACATTGGTATTCAAACCGGCCAGAGCCGCCAAGGGCGCGGTCGTATCGGCGGTGAAGCTTCCGGTCGGGCCAGCGCGTGGCGATGAGCCTTAAGCATTAAGCGGGGCGGAATATCGCCGCGTTTTTAGCAAGTGAGTTTTTGGCTAAACTTATGACGAATTTGATATAAATTTATAATAAGCCTCTGATTTTAAAACATAAATTTGACACATTTGCTTGTTATTGTAAAAGATGCCGGGTGGGAAATATCCCGATACCGCAGCCTTTTTACCATTGATCACATGATTTTTTGCGGGCGTATTGCGCGGCGCAAGAAGTCTTTAAACAGGGCGGAGCGACATATTTGGTCGTTCCGCTTTGTTTTTTTTCCGCAACGGCATGTTTTTTCGATGACAGGGCTTTACATCAGTCCGGCGTTTCTATATTAAGTCTTATCTCGACAAGCCGTTCCAAGGCTTTTTAGGTGACGCGGGGTGGAGCAGCCCGGTAGCTCGTCAGGCTCATAACCTGAAGGTCGCAGGTTCAAATCCTGCCCCCGCAACCAATTTTCTGATGATTAGGGCCGCCCATAGAGGCGGCTTTGTTTTTTCTTTTTTCGTTACGAATGAGCGCTGGTTTTGCGGGCGGGCTTTTGCTTGCTGTCTAGTTCGTGCCGGTTAGAATGTCTTCCAGTATGTCGAGGACGAGGTCGGTGCCTTGTTCGATGAGGAGGATGTCGTTGTCAACGATGACGCGTCTGGTCCCTTTGCGCGGCGGCAGGCGGCTTGATAAATCTGCCGGCAGGTCTCTTGTTGCAAGTCCCGGCGGGGGGGTGCCTTTTTCAGTTAACTGGCGGGCGAGGCCCGGTGGAAGGGACGTTTTGCGTGCGAGTCCCGGGGGCAGGGCCTTGTTGTTTTTATCCTTAATGTCTCTGGAAGCCTTTGCGTCTTTGGCTTTTTTGTTGTGGCCCTGATATTGGCGCGGCTCATTTTCTTGATTTTTTCGCCCGTAATAATGGTTCAGGATGCGTTTTTCCGTTTCGGTGAACACTTTGCTGATAACGGCATTGACCATTTGATCTTCGGTCGCGGCGCGGGACTTTTCTGCAACGGGCAGCAGGCTCAGGGCCGTAAATAGTATCAGCAGTAAATGTTTCATAGCGCTCTCCTATGTTTTGCGGGGCGTTCAGGGCGTGGTTTCTGATTTCGTTTCTGCTTCCGCTTCCGCCTCGTAATCTTCTTCGGCGATTTGGGCGGCAATCATTGTGGCGCGCGGCGGTACGGATACGAGCGGTGCCTGTTCTTCGACAGTTGTCGTTTCCGGACGGATTTGGGCGCGGTACAGGGCGAAGCATGTGATGCTGGCGAAAATGATGCCGACAAGCGGGAAAAAGACCTGCCCGCCAAAATACCACATAAACAATGTTGCGATGAACGGACCGACGAAAGCGCCGCAGCCGTTGATCAGGGTCAGCATGGAGGTCGCGCCGACAAATTGTTCGCGCTCCAGATGGTCATTGGTATAGGCGGCGCCAAGGCCGTAAATGCTGAGGCCGGTAAGTCCCATCAGGAAGAAGGCCGCGTTTTGCAGGGCCGTATTTCCAATAAACACAAAGCAAATCGCGGCAGCGCCAGCGGCAATTGCGGAAATCAACGTAATCAGTTTCCGTCTTTCAATACGGTCAGATAGATAGCCGAGCGGCAGCTGGCCGCACATGCCGCCAATCACATAAACGGCCATAAAGTTGGCAAGCTGGGCGATGCTCATACCTTCTTGAGCGGCATAGACCGGCCCGATGGCAAAGACGATGCCGCTGGTCAGGCCGGTGATGGTAACCGCGGTTACGCCGAGAGGGGATGCTGCATAAACTTCCCGGAATTTGATCGGGCGCGGAGCCTGAAAGTCCGGTGCCGGGCGCTTACTGAGCGAAATCGGCAGCAGGGCGAGGGAAATCAGGATCGAGGTCAGGATAAACAGCTCGATCTGTTCCGGGGGGGCAATGTTCAGGGCGTATTGCCCGAGAACCATCGCGCCGTAAAAAGTCAGGTAATAGGACCCAAGAATGCGCCCGCGCGTCTGGTTGGTGGCGATGTCGTTCATCCAGCTTTCGATCACAATATACAGGCCGGCAAAGCAAAAGCCGGCAATAACGCGGGCGATCGCCCAAACGACCGGATCAATAAACAGGCCGTGTAAAAGGGCCGTCGTGGATGCCAGAGAGGCAAGCGCTGTAAAAACCCGGATATGGCCGACATTTCCCACAAGTTTTGGCGCGAGTACACAGCCAACCAGAAAGCCGCCATAATAAAGGGACATGATCAGACCGGTGGTGATCGTGCTGAAGCCTTCCATAGTCGCACGAACGCCGATCAGCGTCCCTTGCAGGCCGTTGCCGATCATGACCATGGCAACACCGAAGAATAGGGGCCAGGTTTTTTGTAGTATCAGTTTCACAGTGATTTTACGGATATTTCGGGTTGATGTGGGAGCCGGAATAACTACCTCTGTAGCAAGGTTTCTTGTATTCCGTTGCGATTGAAGTGGTCGCGAAAAGCATCGCAGTAGGTTCGAAAGCGGATATTCAGGAATTCGTGATGATCTAAAACGAATATCCTGATATTCTGAATATCATTATTTTGCGTCATTTTCATTAAATTTTAGGCCTGTGTTGCTATAATTTAGAAAATGAGTCGAGATATGGACTGGCTGGCGCAGCTATGCCGGATTAGCGTAAAGGGGAGGCTAATTGTTATATAAGCATTCTTCCTGCTCGCTTTTCCGTGTGAATTTGTAATATGCTTTATAAAAAGACACGTTATTTTTTAAATGAAAAAACAATCTAAAACAGTGCTGCTTTCCACTCTGGCGTGCCAGATGCTGATGAATAATTTTGCGCAGGCCATGCCGGCAGCGGTTTGCCAAGAGACTCTGATTACCTTTTCGTTTATAAATACGACGCTCAATTTTGCCAGCCTTGAGCCTTGTACCGCGACAGCGGGGACGGTGACAATAGATGCCGTAACGGGCACGCGGACCACGGGCGGGTGTATTACCAGTGTCAGCGGTGCGCCGTTTCGTGCGCAGGTAAAAGTATCGGGCAATCAGGGCGGGGGCGCGCCCGGAACGCTTCTGGTGTCCATACCCGGCACGGCATCGATTAAATTCGGCGGGAATACCTTGTCTGTGACGGGGCTTTCCCTGAACCCCGGCGGGGGGACAACCGATACTATTCCCAATGCTAAAAAATCAGAAACATACCTGATTGGCGGCACGTTAAAAACGGTTGGCGGGGATGCCAACGGTTCTTATTCCGGCACTTTTACAATCTCGGCAAGTTGCCTTTAGCCCACTTTTAATAGGGGACAAGCGGGCTTTGCTTTATCGCGGCCCGGTTCAAATTGTCCGTATAAATACCGCTTTTTTCGCCGTTATCGTTAAGGGCGATATATAAAAGGGACGAGTATTTACCGGGCTCGATCTTCCAGGCCGTAAAACCATCGACGATCTGGCGGGATACATAGGGAAAGACGCTGCGGATGGTCGTGTCCAGATAGCGGCTATGGCTGTCCTGATGGAATATGTTTGCAAACATATGTGCGACCAGAATGCCGTCCTTGTTCAGTTTGCTTTTTAACAGTTCAAAGAATTCTTTGGTCAGCAAGTGTTCGGGCATGCCTGCGGGGCCGCGCGCCACATCCATAATGATCAAATCAAAAGTCTGGCCGGTGTTTTTAAGGTAGCCGCGCGCCGGTTGACCGACAAACTCCTTGTTTTCAGACAGTTTCTCTTTCAGAAAATGCTCTTCTACTTGCTCTTTCAGGTCGGGGTCGATATCCACGAAGACGTAATCATTCCAGCGGTCTTTTAGGCCAATCGTAAAGCCGCCGCTGCCGATAACGAGGATATTTCCTTTTTTATCCGTACGGCGGAAGGCTTTGATGAAATAGCGATCTATAAAATCAACATAGCGGTATATCGACTTTTCCGGATTGTCGGGCTGAAAGGCGGAGGAATAAGAACGATTTAAGCGCAAGTAACGCGTTTTTTCCGCAGCATCATGTTCCTCGATTTGTACTGTGTTATAGGCATTGCTTGCAACGACGCCGATCTTGTTCAGGGTGGCGGTGCTGTTTATCGCAATGCAGGCAATGAATATCAGGCTTGCAAGGGCCGGCAATGCCGAGAATTTTTTCTGCGACATCATAATGGTCAGAATTGCGATGCAGCCGATGACGACGGTCACTGTATTGGCGACGCCAATGAAATTCATAAGAAACAGCGTTGTAAAAACAGAGCCTAGAAATGACCCCAATGTAGAATAAAAGAGGATTTTTCCGGTGGCCTTGGGCAGGTGCGCCTTGCGGATATAATTGCTCATCAACGGTACTGTCTGGCCCAATAGATAGACCGGCGTGATCAGGAAAATCACGGCATACAGGGTGATTAAAAGGTGACGGTTGCGCCAGTCGAGCAGACTGGACACGCTTTCGAAAAACCATGTCAGGACATAGTAAGACAGTCCCAGCGTCAGGAATGCCCCGGCGATGACGAAGTTTAAAGCGAGTTTTTGCCTGATTTTGCCGCGATACTCTCCGCCCGCATAATAGCCGACAGCCAGCGGCATCAATACCGCCGCGATGATGATGGAAACCGTGTCTGTGCCGCCGCCGACGAACGGGATGGTCTGGCGCACCGCCAATAGCTCGGCGGACAGGACAACGTATCCCTCCAGAAAAATGACGAAAAATATAAGAAGGGTTTTATAGTTGCTGATCATTTGTGTTTTTGCTTTTTCTTAGAGCCCAAGCCCCTTTATGAGCGGCTGAAGTTGTTCTTCGTAACGCTTCCATGCTTTGACCGAAGTTTTATAGACAGGTTTGATGACCTGCGTTTTACTTGCGGTCAGTACGGCGCGCTTTTGTTTGTGCGGTGACAGGCAGGCATCGTCCCACGGCAGGCCGACATAATCGATCAGCTTGCGCGCTTGTTCTTCGAAATTATTGACGGTTTCCTCGTAGTCAATTTCAAGGAAGCGGCCGGGCAGGACCTCGCGCCAGTACGCCATGACTTCCTGATATAGCTTGTGCTGGGCGGCGAGTTCTTCGAGGTTGTACGACCAGTACTGGCCGCGGGCAAAATTCTGCTTGTAGCAAGACAGGCAGGTGTCGATAGGGTCGCGGCGGCAATGGATGATTTTCGCGTTTGGCAGGATAGAGGTGATCAGGCCGATATGGGCATAGTTGCCCGGCATTTTATCGGTGATACGTTTCATCTTGTCGGTTTCATCAAGCTCTTTAACGGCATCAACATATGCTTTGCCGAGTTCTTTTGCGTTGTCCTGATCAAGAAGGCCGTGGTTCTTTTCCAGCGTTGAGAGAACAGTCAGTTCACCCGCGCCATAAACGTCGGGATGGGAGGATATGATTTGTTCTGTCAGGGTCGTGCCGGATCGCGGCATCCCGACAATCAAAACCGGGATGTCGGATTCATATCCTTTGCCCTCATAGGAACGAAGCTTTTCCTTGGAGTAGGCCGTTTCGATGCTTTTGCGGACGTTGCCCTGCATCTTGCTGTCGTATGGAATGAGGCGTCTTTTATAATCGTTGCCCTTCTTGAGGTGCTCGAATGCTTTTTCGTATTCGCCGATATCCTCATGGGCCTTGTAAAGTGCGAAGTTGAGCACTGATGCCTGATCAATGCCGCGCGCTTCAATGTTCTGCTCGAGTTCGAGCATTTTCTTGAAATCCGCGTCTTCCTTGGTGAATTTTTTCAAGTGGGACAGGGTGAGATAAAGCGATGGCAGATCGGGCGCATTTGTTTTGGCGAGGGTCGCGTATTCTTCGGCGCCTTTAAGGTCGCCTTTGGAAATTAAAAGCTCGGCCATGGCCATGAGCACTGTCGGGTGATTTGGACGCAGTTCCAGCGCTTTGTTCAGACTGTCCTCTGCTTCCTGTATCCGGTTAGAGATCTGGTTGATCTGGCCGCGACGCAGATAGGCTTCCGGCAGTTCGGGGTTTAGCTCGATCGCTTTGGCAACAGCCTCTAGCGCTTCATCGACCCTTCCGGCCCGTTCCTGAACATTGGCCAGCTTGAGATAGGTGCGCGGGTTTTCGGAGGTGATGTCCACGACCTTTTTAAGCTCGATCTCGGCATCGTTATATTTGTCCTGCATCAGCAGCACATCCGCGAGGTCCATACGGACTTCTGGGGATTCAGGGCGCAAAATGACCGCCTGTTCAACGGCGCGGCGGGCGTCGTCAACCATGCCGAGGTTACGCAGCGCCTCACTGAGGTTTATATAGGCCTCTGTGTAGCGCGGGTTGAAGGATGTTGCATAGCGCCCGTGCATTGCCGCTTCGTCAAAACGGAGCTGGTACATCAGCGAGACGCAGAGATTGTTGTGAGCATCGGCGTAATCGGGTTTATACGCGATTGCGGCGCGGTAATATTTCTCAGCTTCGGCGAAATCACCGCGGTCTAGATAGACATTGCCGAGATTGCAGTTGGCCTCGACATAGTTTGGATGAAGCTCCAGCGCTTTTCTGCAGGCCTCTTCGGATTTTTCGAGATCGCCCAGTTCGCGCAGAACCGTGCCCATATTGTTCCAGGCAAAGGCGAAATTAGGCTCGATTTTTAGTGCTTTTTCCCAGCACTCGACAGCTTCTTCGCGGCGCCCCAGCTTGACGATCGCGGCGCCGAGGTTAAGCCATGCTTCCGCGCTTTTCGGGTCGGCTTCGGTCGCGGCGCGGCCCGCGGTTTCGGATTCTTCATAGCGTCCCAGCAGCCAGAGGGCGTAGCTTTTGTTCCATAACAGCTTCGCATCACCCGGGTAAATCTCCAGACCTTTATCAAAAGTATTGATCGCCTGTTCGCTGCGCCCGGCTTCGTTCTGGATAACGCCTAGATCGGACATCCACTCCAGACGTGGCTTTTCGCCCGTTACAGCTTTTTCCAGCCAGCTGATCGCTTCGTCGCGATTGCCCGTATTATAAAGTGCCATGCCGAGAAGATACATGCTGTCATGGTGGTCGGGAACGGATGCCAATATGTCACGCAACGCAAGCTCGGCAACGCGGAAGTTTTGTGCGTTCATGTGCTTGACGGCTACGTTATAGGCATCGTCGAGCGACATTTCCTGTGATGAGGTGTTGGACATCAATAGCTCCTGTAGGACTTAAAGAATAACGGTTTTGAAAAATTGCGAACGTGAAATACGGCTCAATAAATATAGGCGTATCGCGGGCGGGAGTAAATAGTACGGGTTTTTAATTGTGACTCGAAAAAGAAATAGGAAATTATTCCCTGATCTTTTGTTCCTCTTATGTTCTTATTTTGTCTTGTGAAGAACAAAGGTAAAGGAGATAGCTCATGTTATTGAGGTTGGGGCGGGGAATGGCATTTGACGGGTGTGGCGCGGCGGCAGCCGGGGAGGGCAGTCCCTATCTGGACGGTGTCCTGACAAGTGTGTGTTGTGATCTCGATGCTACGCAGTCAGAGAGTTATGGCGGTTCCGGCACCACATGGGCGAATTTGGTTGCCAGCCCTGCCGATGGCGCGGCGCAGGCGGACTATGATTTTACAAGCGGTTTGACGTTTACGGGCAGTGCCGGAGATCCTGCGGCTTACTGGCTGGCGGGCGGCGCGCAGAGCTTTACCATTGGTTCAAATACGGCGTTTTTAAATTCGCTCGGTAAAACATCGGCGGGGAATTCGTGGTGGATCGCGCTGGCCTTTCAACGTGTTGCCAGTGACGGCACTTACTTTTTTGCAACGCTGGCAGGAACAGGATCGACCAATCGCGGGATCAGGGTAAGGTCACTGACCAGCGGCTCGACATCTATATTCCAACGGGGTCCATCGTCCCTTACCTCGGCGGCGGTCGGGACAATTCCGGCGGGGGACAATATTTATATAGTGTCGTTTGACAAGGACACGGACACGATACGTTACTGGATCAATACGACAACGGGAAGCTCGTCGGCCTTTGTCATGGATGCGACCACGGATGATGCAGACCAGACATTCGAGTTAGGAACGACGAATACGAATGATTTTGATAGCGGCTCACGCATTTATTCGTTTGCGATGGGCAACGAATATCTGGATGACACCAAGGCTGCGGCGATTATTGCCCACCTCGAGGCGCGGCACGGGCGGGATTATACGCCTTGATAAAGTGACTTTTGTTGTTGCCGCGAGAGGGATCTCCTTTTACCCTTGTTTGTATGGTGGATTTTATTTGCGATGATGAGAATGTAGAAGATGCGCTGCGCCGCTTGCACAAGCTGGTGGTTGAAAATGGCGGGGAAATCTATGACGGGCTGAAGATTGTTTGCCAGAACGGGGACCTGTCGGTTTCATGTGATGAGAACAAGCCAGAGGGAAAGCGCATTATTTTGCTCCCGAAAAGCTGTCTTTTACCGATATCGGCTTTTACGCTGGTGTTGAAAGACGGGAAGATCGTCATGGAGGGGTATGACAAGGACAGGGTCAGCCCGGCGCAAGCCGATATGATGGGGGCTTATGCGGATCTGCTGAATGCGACGAACAAGGTGGCTTGGTATAAAGGTGTCGCGCCCCAGGGGCTGTATTATAAAGACCGGGCCCTGTTTAATATGATTTTCGAGCCCTTTATTGAGAGCGGCATGCCTTTGGATGTGACGCTGGCGGCGCAGACTGAAGATGAATTTGCGCTTCGCGGGCTGATCGATAGCCGCGTTATCGCTTTTAAGAATTATTTTGATTTGCCCGAAGCCGAGGGTGTGCCTGTTCCTTTTGATAAGGTCGTTATGCCTTTTGCGGAGCTTTTAAACCATCATCCGCGTGCCCGTGGCTTTTTTACGGATTTTAAATGCGGCGGAGAATCCGAGGTGGCGCCGGAGGTTGAGGATGAGGCCCCGAGCCGTTACGAGGGGGTCGTTGTTGTTAAGTCCTGCCCGGCGGAGGGGTCTGATGAGTGTTTCGTCAGTTATGGGCCCAAGGACGCTTTGGTGTCTTTTCTTTATTATAGCTATGTCGAGACCGGGGCGATGTGGCTGACTTCCATACCCATGAAAATTGATATTCCGGATGTCGGGGAGTTAACGCTCCTTGGTCAAAGCAGGGGAGAGCCGCCGAAGGACTTGCCCGGCAAAATGAAGGACTTGAAGTTTTATATGCCGCCGGGCTGGGTCAATCGGCAGGAAAAGCAGGCGCGTTTGTCGTTCTTGTTTATCTCGCAGAGCAATGCCCCGCGAGCAATGCGGAGGGTGCTGGCTTATTTTCTGACTCAGTCGGGCATGGTGTCGACAGATGAGGAGTTGCAGCGGGCGGTTCTTTTTGCCGAGCGCGCCGTTATCAAGAATAACTGGCACTATTACGAGGCTTTGAGTGAGCATCTGGATCGTGCCGGCATTGTGCCGGGCACCGAAATGGTTGTTGCGAATATCCGTGAATTGGTGAATGTCCAGCGTGCCAAGCTGCAGCAATACCCGTTTTTTGCCGATGCCGGCGGTGCAGAGCTGGTCGGCGCAAAGCATGAAGCGGTTGGCTTCTAGCGCTTTTGCACAAGGCTTTAAGTTTTTCCATAACGCATTAACCCTTTCTTAGTTAACCTATTAATATAATGGTATTAGGCGTTTATTTCCGTATCGGGGAGGCCTGTATTTTCTGACTTATCATGCATATGCATGTATGGTATATTCAGGAAGTTCTAAGGCGGACCAGTAAAGGAATTACTGCGCTTATTGGGGCAAAGTAAAAAATATAAATAAGTAAAGTAAACTGAACCAAGTGAACTGAACTAGCAAATGCATAAGCAAAGCAAGGAGCAAAGCAAAATGAATAAGCAATCTAAAAAGGTTCTTTTAGGGGCGGCCACGGTTGCGGCCATGTTGGGTGCACAGAATGCGCATGCTGCAAAAACAGCGACAATCTCGATTAACGCGAAGATTATTGACGCGGTTTCGATTGCGCAGACACAGACATTGAATTTCGGCAGCTTGACCTACACGGCGGCAGGTACCTTGAGCGTTGATACCGCGGGTGCGACTGGCGTTACCGGTGGTGTTACAGCTGTTGGCGCGGCTGCCCAGCAGGGCGGCTTCAGCATCAAAGGTGAAAACGGCCTTGTTGCCGATATTGCCCTGACTGCTGCTACGGTTGCGCTTAACCACGCTACGGCAGCTGACACTATGCAGGTGAAGAGCTTCGTGTTCGGCGGCGCTAGTGTGACTGCTGCTGCATATGACGTCAACCTTACCGGCGGTACGCAAAACAGTAACTATATCGGCGCGACACTGACTGTTGCCGGTACGGAAGCTGTCGGTGCCTATAGCGGTACTGTAAAAATTACCAGCGCATACCAGTAATCTGGCGACCTTGCTTTGGTTGGTGGTTGATGCCGGGCGTACGGGCCCGGCGTCACCGGCCTGTTTTTGTGCCCATGTTTTACGAAGCGAGTCGTTGTGGCGGTCGATCCGAAAAATACCAGCATAGATAAAAGCAAGAACGCCGCTAAGGTGCGGTTTAGTACGGCAACGCTCGTTGCTGTGTCTGGAATGGCATCTTTTCAAGCGGTTCAGGCCATTGCGGCAGCGACGGCAACGTTGCCCATTATTGCAAAATTAGTGCGCGCGGTTGAGCTGACGGTCAGCACAACGCTTGATTTCGGTACGCTTGCCATGACGGTTGACCGGGCGGGGAACGCAACACTCGATCCACAGCTGGACCGTCTTGTTCTTGATAATAAGGGTTCGTTGTCGCTGGCAGGGGGAACACCTCAGGCCGGGCGTTTGCGAATTAAGGGTGCGGAGTTTCCGGTTTCGGTGAGTGTAGCTGATGCAACGGTCAAGCTAACGAACGGATCAGAAACTATTTCGATCACCAACTTTAACCTGGCAACTCCGAAAGGCGGAACCAGAGTTACGTTTACGCCAGGGGCCGGCTCTTTCTCCTTTACTGTTCCTGTCGGTGCCACGGTGAATACCCGCATCGGGCAGATTAGCGGCACCTATGTCGGCACGACTAAAGTTTTTGCCAGCTATCAATAATCCTTATCGAAAAAACAGATTTTGATGTTCGCTGCTTATGGCTGATTGTGCGCGGCGAAAAATATTGTCCTGTAAAAAAGTAAAACTACTTTCATCGTTATTAATCTTCCGGTAAGCTGTTGCTGTGATAATAAATTGCGTATGTTAACCTTCTGGTCGTAATAAGCTGTTACCCTGAATAGATGTTTCTGAAGAATAAGATGCCGCGTTCAAAAAGCTGCCGCTCAATATTGGCGGCACTTGCCTGCTGTTTTGTTTTTGCGGGGGCAAGTGGCTTGCTGTGGACGGGCGAGGCGCAGGCTTTGCGCCTTAGTATGAAAAGAATCATTTTTGAGGGGCCGGTGCGCTCCGATGTGATCACGATCATGAATAACACCGCCA
>CBDUPU010000027.1:0-16080 GCA_965369185.1 uncultured Rhodospirillales bacterium | reverse complement strand
GTGTTGACGTCAGAGCGGCTGACAATCGGCGAGCTGGTGACGACAATACGCGCATCATCCGACAGGTTCCCGGCAATCTCGCGGAAAATATCGGCGTGGGACTGGGCGTTGATCTGGTACAGCGTGCGGAATTCTTTGGCCGAAGTGCCGGATACGCCCTTGCCGTTAGACAGCTTCACGACGCCTGCATTCATAATATAGGCGTCGATTTTACCGCTCGGCGATGCCTTGATAATCTTATCGCCCAGCGCCTGATAGGCGCGATCATCTGTCTGGCTAAGGTCGAAAGGGATGGTGGTCAGGCGCGCGCCAAGTTCGCTTTTGAGTGCATCCAGCTTTTCTTCCTGAATGTCGAGCGCAATAACATGTGCGCCAAGCTGGTGCAGTGCCCGCACTTCGCTGGCGCCGATACCGTCCGCGCCGCCTGTTACCAGCACGGTCTGGCCTTTAAAATCCAGATCGGCGGCGATGGCCGTCAGGCCGTGCTTTTTGCTCAAAGCGATGGAATCTTTTGATTTCACGCGAACCGTCCCTGTTTATTATTGAAGTTACCAATTCATAGTTGGCTTTTCATAAAAAGTCAACTTGGCGGCCTGCCATAGACGGGGACAGAAAAGGTGGAGCTTTTAGTCGATAAGATACTGAATATCGAGAATTTCGAGGGTTTCAGCGCCGGCCTCGGTGCGTACCGTGACCTCGTCGCCGACCCGTGCTTTCATCAGCGCACGGCCGACCGGCGATACCCAGTTGATCTTGCCTTTGGAAAAATCGGCCTCATCAACCCCGACCAGTGTCACGGTTACTTCTGAATCGTCTTCGCGGACATAGGTAACGGTCGCGCCGAAAAACACTTGCTCCAGCCCTTGCTGCTTCTTCGGGTCAACAATCTCGGCATCTTCCAGCCGCTTGGTCAGGTAACGCACCCGGCGGTCGATCTCGCGCAGGCGCTTCTTGTTGTAAATATAATCGCCGTTTTCCGAACGGTCGCCATTGCCCGCCGCCCATGAAACGATCTCGACAATCCGCGGCCGCTCGTCTTTCAGCAAAAAGCGCAGCTCTTCCTGCAGCGCCGCGTGCCCGCCCGGCGTCATGCAATTGCGAAACCCCGCCGGTAACGGCGCCGGTTCCGGCAAATCGTCATCGTCTTCGTTATCGCTCTCTCTGGTAAATGCTTTGCTCATATAGGCATTCTAGCGCTATCAGGCTAAAACGCGCAATTATTGCGTTAGCCGTTTTCTATCCCGGCGACGAATGTGTCGATTAGGTAGGCGGCCATGGTTTCCGGCGCGGCCTGTTCATCAATCAGGCCGATCTTGCCGGTTTTCTGCAGCAGGCACAGACCGTGGACTGAAGACCACAATACCCGCGCCGCCATTGTGCGCTCTTTGTCCTGCTGCGCGGTAAAGAGCGGGGCGAGCAAATTTTCCAGTGGCAGGAACAAGCGGTCGATTTTTTCCTGATGCCATGCGGGGGCTTGCTGTTCTTCCGGTAAATTGTGTGAAAAGAGCATCAGCCAGTAGGGGCGGTATGCGCGCGCGAAGTCCATATAGGCTGCCGCCATTTTCTTCATATCGGGCGCAGCGCAAAGCGTATCATAGAGCAGGTCGAGCGTGCGCCCGCTGACCTCTAAATATAAATCGTCCATCGAGCTGAACAAATTATAGATCGTGCCCGGCGCATAGCCGATTTCTTTGGCAAGTTGCCGCGCGGTCAGCCCCTCAAACCCGCTTTCCCCCACAATATTCCAAGCATTGTCGAGGATAAGCTCTTTCAGTTCTTCCCGGCTGTGATCACTGCGTCTTGCCATTTTCTTTCCTTCTCTTTCTCTAAGAATAGCGCGTTTATGAACGGTGTTCAATATTTTTATTGCACGCTGTTCAGAATTGTGGGAAGATGATAATTGAACGTTGTTCATAAAAGATGAGAAGGCGGGTGACGCATGGAAATTTTAGGGCTGCTGGCGATCGTTGCAATTGTGACCTTCTTTTTGCCGTGGGTAAATGCTGCGCGGCTGTCCTCGTTACGGCGAGAGCTTGACGAGGTGAGGGCGGAACTTCGTGCCGCGCGGATGGCTCTGCAGCCTGCGCGTCAGGCCGAACGGCAGGAGCCGCAGGAAATTTACGAAGAGCCTGAACCCGCCCTTGATATGCCTGTTACAGACAAGCCGGATATTAAAGCGCCGGCTCCCCCTGCATCGCATCCTTTTGTGCCGCCGGTGCGGATGAAGCAGATGCAAAAGGCGCGCGATAGTTTCGAGCGTAACCTTGGCACCAAAATCCCGGTCTGGCTCGGTGCGCTGTCGCTTATTTTTGCCGCTTTCTTCCTTGTGAAATATTCGATTGAGACAGGCTGGCTCGGCCCGATCGCGCGCATATCTCTCGGCGGCGCGTTCGGCGCAATGCTGCTTGCCGCTGGCCAGTGGATCGTACGGCGCGACCATATCGCCAATGCCGAGCGTATCGCGCAAGGGCTGATCGGCGCGGGGCTTGTCTCGCTCTATGTAAGTCTTTATGCAGCGGTCAATCTCTATGACCTGCTTTCGCCGACGCCAGGCTTTATTGCTATGGCGGGGGTGACGGGGCTTGCCGTTATCTTGTCGCTGCGTCACGGCCAGTCGATAGCCGTTTTTGGCCTGATCGGCGGGCTGCTGACCCCGGCGCTGGTCGGGGCGGAGGCGCCGAACGCAGCCACGCTGTTTACCTATTTGTTTCTGCTTTTTACAGGTGTCTTTTATGTGCTGAGCCGTCAGGGCTGGTGGCTGCTGGCGATTGCCGCGCTGCTTGGCATGTTCTGTTGGGCGGGATACTGGTTCGCGGTCGCTTTTGTCGCCGCCGATGCCTTCGTGATGGTGCTGTTCGCTATGGCGCTCAGCGTCGTGGTGATGGTCATGACCGGCAGGGTTCTGGCCGGTGCGCGGGCTGCGCCTGCCGATAAACGCCCGGTTCATGCGCTTAATTTTGTCGCCATCGCAGGGGCAGTGCTGACAATCGGCTGGCTCGGCTTTGAGGTCGCGCTAGGGCTGTTTGACTGGGCAATGCTTGGCTTGCTTAGCCTTGGCCTCATGGTCATGGCCTGGTTCAGCCCGGATATTTACCGCCGCCCGCTCTGGGGCAAGCTGGCTGCGATGCTTGCGCTGTTCTGCCTGTGGGCGGAGGGCGCGTCTTTGGAGCGGGCGGTCACGGTCGTTGGCGGTCTGGCTGTAATTTACGCTGTTCTTCCCGGCTTTTTGATGCGCAAGACTGCCGATCCGCGCTTCTGGGCCGGGCTGCAGTGCCTCTCGGCGGTCTCGCTTTATATCGTCTCGTATCTTGTGCTGGATCTGCCGGAATGGTTCACTGTGCCGTTTGGTCATTTCTGGGGTGTTATCAGCTTGCTGTTTGCCGGCTTTGCTGTCTGGCAAGCGGCGACAATTCGCGAGTTTTTCAATGCCGATGAAGTGGTGCGAGAGCATCTGGTTGCGACTTACGCGCTTGCGGCCTCTGCCTTTATTGCGCTGGGGCTGAGTATCGAGCTGCCGCTGGAGTATCTGCCGCTGGCCTTTGCCGCGCAGATCGCCGCGACCGCCTGGGTTTATCGCCAGACCGGCATTATGTTTCTGCGAAAAATTATTGTCGCGCTGACGGTTATTCTCGGCGGGCTTCTTTGCGAACAGTTCGTTTTGTTCGGCAATATCATCATGGCGGCCATTCTTGATGAGGATGCAGGTCGCCGTTATGCAAGCCGCGCAGTGCTGGACTTGCCGCTAATCAAGCTGGGCGTCCCAGCCATTCTGAGTTCCTATGCGGCAATGGTGGCTGTACAGGGTGAGCGTGGTGATAGCCGGTTCGTTAAAATCCTGTTCAGCGCGGCAATGCTGCTCTGGCTTGCGACCTTCTACTATCTCGCCCGCGGCGCATTTTATGAGAGTTATGACCTCGCTTTCAAATCTGCTGCAGGATTTCTGGAGCGCGGCTTTATAACTGCTGGATTTGCAGTTCTGGGCGCGGCTTTGATCGCTGGAGGCAATCGTGTCCGCTTTGAATATATGCGCCTCTGGGGCTATAGCCTGCTGCATTTTGTCATGCTGCGCATCGTGTATTTTGATGTCCTGCTGCTGAACCCGGCCTTTGAGCGCGGCCAGCTTGTTGGTGACTGGCCGCTGGTTAACGGCGTGACTATGACCTACGGGCTGGGGGCGCTGCTGGCGGCGTGGATCGTTTTTCACCGCAGCGATGCCGGTTTTCTCCGTTCGCTTTACAAGGGGCTTGGCTTTGTCCTGCTGTTCTTCCTGTCCTCACTGACCGTGCGCCAGCTCTTTCATGGCAGCGACCTCGTTACCGGTTATGAGGGCGCGGCTGAATTCTACAGCTACTCGCTCGCATGGCTGCTGACCGGGCTTGGTCTGCTCGCCGCCGGTATCCGGATGGACAATAAAAGCGCGCGTCTTGCTTCGCTGGTCTTTATGGTGCTGACGATTGGAAAGGTTTTTATCTTCGACGCCGCCGCGCTGGAAGGGCTTTACCGCGTCGCTTCATTCCTTGGTTTGGGAATAAGCCTGATTGGTTTAAGCTATTTCTATACAAAGTTTGTCTTTGCTGCTGAAAGCAAAGACAAAAACACGGTGCTGTAATGATCTTACGCTGGAAAAACATATTGGCGCTGTTCACCGTTGCCTGCCTGTTTGCGCCGCTCCCGGCGAAGGCGGCGAAGGCGGCGGAGATGGTGGTGATCCTGCACGGCATCGCCAAGACCGGCAGCAGCATGAAATCGCTCGAACGGGCGCTGCAGGGGGCGGGGTATGATACGCTCTCCATCACCTATCCTTCGACGGAACGCGACCTTGACGGTATTGCCGACTGGCTGCGCCAAACCCAGTTAACCGAAGGCTTCTGGAATGAAAACGATACGGTTCATATCGTCGCGCATTCGATGGGTGGACTGGTCGCGCGGCGTTATCTTGACCGTTATCAGGAGACTGTTCCGCGCGATCACCTCGGCGCCGTTGTCATGCTTGCCCCACCCAACGGCGGCAGCGAAGTCGCTGACCTGATCCACAATCTTCCGCCCTATAAATGGTATTACGGCCCGGCCGGTGCCGAACTGACCACCGCCGCCCAAGCCGTCAATCACAGCGATATTCATTACGATCTCGGCATCATCGCCGGTACCAAAGAATGGCCTTATATCGCCGCCGCCTTCGTCGTACCGGGTAAGAGCGATGGCCGCGTATCGGTCGAAAACACCAAACTCGCCGGCATGAAAGACCACATCACCGTCAATGCCACGCACACCTTCATCATGGATAAACCGGACGTTCATAAACAGGTGTTAAGCTTTTTAAAACACAGGAAATTTGATCATGAAACATAACCAGTT
Organism: uncultured Rhodospirillales bacterium; assembly: GCA_965369185.1. Classification (GTDB taxonomy): domain Bacteria; phylum Pseudomonadota; class Alphaproteobacteria; order Micavibrionales; family Micavibrionaceae; genus UM-FILTER-47-13. The sequence goes on along the minus strand of CBDUPU010000027.1, from coordinate 10,725 downwards.
CGCCCTCCTCAAAGATCGCCGTTTTTTGCCGCTGTTTGTGACGCAGTTTCTCGGCGCGTTTCATGATAATTTGTTCAAGAATGCGCTGGTTGTGCTGCTGGTTTACAGTACGGCGCTGCAGGGTGGCGGCGATCCCAAGTTGCTTGTGACGATGGCGGCGGGGCTGTTTATCCTGCCGTTTGTGCTGTTTTCCTGCATGGGCGGGCAGTTGGCCGATAAGTTTCCTAAAGAGCGCGTCATCCGCGTGATTAAGCTGGCCGAGATCGCGATAGCGCTGGGCGGGGCGGCGGCGATCTTAAGCGGCTCGACCTTGCTGTCTTTTACCGTGCTGTTTGCCCTCGGCACCCAGTCGGCCTTTTTTGGGCCGAGCAAATATTCGATCCTGCCGCAGCATCTTGAAAGTGACGAGCTGATCGGCGGTAATGCGCTGCTTAATACCGGCACCTTTCTCGCTATTTTGTTCGGCACGATTGCCGGGACGGCGCTGGTAACACTGGGCGGCGGCAAGGTGCTGGTTGCCGGGTTGCTGGTCATGGTCGCGGTGACCGGTTATCTCGCCAGCCGCTTTATCCCGGCAGCGCCGCCCAAGGCGCCTGACCTGAAAATCAATTACAACCCGCTGACTGAAACGCTGCAAATTCTGGGCTATGTCCTAAAGCGCGAACGCGGCGTTGTTCTCGCCATTCTTGGCGTGGCGTGGTTCTATTTTCTTGGCGGCGTTTTTATGGCGCAGATGCCGAACTACACCAATGAAGCGCTCGGCGCGAACGAGCATGTGCTGGCCTTTTTCCTTGTCATTTTTTCTGTCGGTATCGGCATTGGCGGCCTGTTTAACAACCGCCTGCTTAAAGGGCGGATCGAGGCGGTTTACGTGCCGCTCGCCGCGCTCGGTATCACGATTTTTTCAATCGATTTGTATTTCGCCAGCGGCCATGTCGCCCCTGTGCCGGGAGCTGCGCCGATTGGCCTTTCTACGTTCCTGTCCAGCCTCGCCGCATGGCGCACTGTGCTTGATATTGCGATGATCGCGATTTGCGGCGGCCTGTTTGTCGTGCCGCTCAACGCCATTATCCAGCACCGCACCCATGACGACCACCGCGCCCGCGTGCTGGCGGGCAGCGCCATTATGAACGCGCTGTTTATCGTTGCATCTTCGGTCATTTCCGCGATGCTGCTGGTAGCAGGCTGGGAAATCCGCGAACTGTTCTTCGCTTTCGCCATCGCCAATGCTTTTGTTGCGCTTTATATCTGCAAATTGCTGCCCGATTACCTGTTTAAAAGTTTTATGCAAGGGTTGTTCAAGCTGCTCTATAAGGTAGAAGTGCGCGGCCTTGAAAATGTCGCAAAGGCAGGGCCGCGCGCCGTGATTGTCGGTAATCACGTTTCACTGCTCGACCCGCCGCTGCTGGCTGCTTTCCTGCCCGGCCGCCCGATGTTCGCGGTTAACAGCTTTGTCGCCAACTGGTTCTGGGTGAAGCCGTTCCTGAAACTGGTCGATGCCTTCCCGCTCGACCCGACCAACCCGTTTTCGATGAAAGGCCTGATCCGCAAGGTTGAAGAAGACCGCCATGTCGTCATCTTTCCCGAAGGCCGCCTGACCGAAACCGGCGGGCTGATGAAAGTCTATGACGGCCCCGGCATGGTGGCAGACAAGGCCGATGCGATGATCCTACCTGTGCGTCTCGACGGTGTCCAGCACACGCCCTTTGCCCGCCTCAAAGGCAAGGTGCCGCTAAAAAGCTTCCCCAAAATCACCATCACGATTCTGGAACCGCGCAAATTCAAGATCGATCCGGAAATCAAAGGCCGCGCCCGCCGCGCCGCCGCCGGTCGTCAGCTCTATGATCTGATGGAAGAAATGATGTTTCTGACCCACGACCGCGAACAGACCCTGTTCGAGGCCTTGCTCAAGGCGCGCTACGTAAATGGTGGTAATGCCGTCATTGCCGAGGACATCGAGCGTAAACCGATGAAGTTCAAAAAACTGCTGCAAGGCGCGATGGTGCTGGGCCGCAAGTTCGAGGCGATCAGCGAAAAGGGCGAAAATGTCGGCGTGATGCTGCCCAATTCGACCGGCGCGATTGCCACCTTCTTTGCGTTGCAGGCCTATGGCCGCGTGCCTGCGATGCTGAATTTCTCCGCCGGGGCGCAGGCGATCACTTCGGCCTGCCGCACCGCGCAGGTTAAAACCGTGCTGACTTCGCGCCGCTTTATCGAACTTGCCCGCCTGACTGACCTGATCGAAGAAATCGGCAAGCAGGCCAATGTGGTGTATCTCGAAGATATTCGCAAAGGCATGGGGCTGGGCGATAAGCTCTTCGCCCTGCGCGCCGCCGCAAAAGCAGGGCGCATTCACGCAAAGCAAAAGCTCCGTCCTGACGACCCCGCTGTGGTGCTGTTTACCTCCGGCTCCGAAGGTGAGCCGAAAGGCGTTGTGCTCAGTCACGCTAATTTGATGAGCAACCTCGTCCAGCTTTCGGTGCGGGTTGATTTTAACCGTCAGGATATTGTCTTTAACTGCTTGCCGATGTTCCATTCCTTTGGCTTAACCGGCGGCACCTTGCTGCCGATCCTTTCGGGCGTAAAGACCTTCCTTTACCCAAGCCCGCTGCACTACCGCATCGTGCCGGAGCTTGTTTATTCCTCCAACGCAACGATCATGTTCGGCACTGATACGTTTTTGTCCGGCTACGCAAGAATGGCCAGCCCGTACGATTTTTACCGGATGCGCTATATCTTCGCCGGTGCCGAGAAGGTCAAGGACGAAACCCGCCGCATCTATGCGCAGCGTTTTGGCGTGCGTATTCTCGAAGGCTACGGCGCGACCGAAACCGCGCCTGCGATTGCCGTCAACTCGCCAATGCACCAGAAAGACGGCACGGTCGGGCGCTTCCTCTCCGGCCAGCAATACCGGCTAGAAGACGTTCCCGGCGTTGAAGTCGGCGGCCGCCTGTTCGTCAAAGGCCCGAACGTCATGCTCGGTTATTACAAAGCCGACAAGCCGGGCGTGCTGCAGCCGCCGGAAGGGGGCTGGCACGATACCGGGGACATCGTTGATATTGACGCAGAAGGCTATGTCTCAATCTTGGGGCGCGCCAAGCGCTTTGCCAAAATCGCCGGTGAGATGGTCTCGCTCGCCGTCGTCGAAACCATCGCGCAAAATGTCTGGCCGGGCGCAGAACACGCCGTCGTCGCCATTCCTGACGCCCGCAAAGGCGAACAGCTCGTGCTGGTCACAACGCAGGATGGCGCCGCCCGCGACGCGCTTTCCGACCACGCAGCCAAAAACGGCATCACCCCTCTTGCCGTCCCTGCCACCATCCTGCCAATCGACAAACTCCCCGTCCTCGGCAGCGGCAAAACCGACTACAGCGCGGTGCAGGCGCTGGTAAATGCGAAGGTTGCTAAGGCCGCGTAGCTACCTCATTTTTGTGGGGGCATCTTCGTTTTTGCCGGGGGCAGGGTTTCCCGGCAGCGCATCTCTGGGCTAAAATGCCCCAAGATTTTTGCAGGCTTGCGCGTCAAACAATATGAAACAGGATGAAGATCAGGAATTAATCGAGCGGGCGCTGGCGGGCGACCGGGCTGCATTCGATGCCCTGATCGATAAATATTACGACCTGATGTACCGGCTGGCCTTTAAGTGGAGCGGTCGCCGCGAAGATGCCGAGGATATTGCTCATACCGCTTTTTTAAAGGTAGCGGATAATCTACGGCGCTTTAAGTATGATTCATCGTTTAAGACGTGGCTCTATCGCATCGTGATTAACGTTGCGAAAGACTGGCACCGCAAACAGAAAATCAGGCGTTATATTCCTGCTGATGATCTGGAGATTGCGGGCGGCCGCCGCGCAGACGAGAACGTAGCGGCGCTGGAGCTTGTGAGCATGGTCAATCGTTTGCCGGAAGGGGAGCGCGAGGCGATTATGCTGGTTTCAGGGCAGGGGCTTTCCCATGCCGAAGCCGCCGAGATACTTGGTTGCAAGGAAAGCACGGTGTCATGGCGCATTCACGAAGCGCGCAAGAAACTAGCTGCGATGCTGAAGGATAAAGAGAATGGATGAAACGGAACTTGAAAAACGGCTGAAAGAGCTAAGCCCCCCCCCGCCTAGCGAGAAGGCGAAAGAACGCACGCGGCAGCAGGCGTGGTTCCGGCTGCGCAAGGCTTCAGCGTCTCGTTTCTCGCTGGTCAGAAGCCCGCGCTGGGCGGCCTCGGTCTTTCTGGTGGTGGGCGTTTCCTTTGGGCTGTTATCTTACAGTGTCACCCAGTCATCCCGCAGCGGCGGTGGCGATGCCATGCGCGAAACTAGTAAGATAAGCTCCGCTCAAATGGCCCAGTATGCGGCAGGCGTCAGGACATCAATGGTGCGCATGATTATAGGCGGGCAGGAAGCGGCGCATCTCGAATTTAACCCGCCCTCGCAATTTGCCGGTTGTACAGAAGATCCGCCCGGATCCGGGCAATATCCGCGCTGCGTTTTTCATCCGACCGGCGGCGGGGCGACATGGGTAATGTCGCCGGACGATTTTCTGACCGCGCCCTCCACGTGGCGCTTTAACGGGGCGAACCAGATTTATGATGTCGGTAAGACCGCTCATGCTGCGCCCCACCAGGAATCGGCTGACTTGCTCGCATTTTTACCGAACGTGAAACAGGTAGTGTGCGAGGCGATTAATCAGCAGCTCGGTATCGAAGGTATCCCCATAGAAGCCGGTATCGTATTTTCCGAAGCGGCCAATATGGTCAACCTGGACGGCCATAGCCCGACCTCTATAAGCGCAAGTGGCGGCACAATCGGTGGCGATGGTGCCGAGCCCCTGAATGGCAAGCCTTTGGGCTGCTTTGAGCAGGACGGCGCATATGTTTACTACCATGTACTGATTGAGCGCTAAAAAAATTAAAAAAATACCCAAGGAACCCCGCACCTGAAACGTCAATAAGACATAACAGGTACAAATAGAGGGGTTCTAAAATGGAAACGAAACTTTCCCGTGAGGGAGAGCACGGTAACGTGCTGTTCCTTGTTCTTATCGCTGTGATTCTTTTTGCGGCGCTTTCTTATGCAGTAACCAGCTCTACCCGCGGTAATGACCGGAATGATGACAGCACCGATCATATTGGCGGGGCCGAGCTTAACCAATATCCGGTTGGGCTGCGGGTGGCGATTATGATGATGAGTCTGGACGGCGTCGATGTGGAAGATTTGAAATTTAACTCGCCCGCTAACTTCGCCGCTGTCCCGAATGTTACACAGGCCGTTTTTCATCCTGATGGCGGGGGTGCGGCCTATCAGGCGGGATCACCTTCCGTTATGGCGTCAGGCGCAGCCGGAACATGGCATTTTAATGCTGAGTTCGAGATCGATAATATCGGGCTTGATGCGGCAGCCAGCTTTGATGGAAATGACGTTATAGCTTTCCTGCCGGGTATCAAGCCGGGCGTATGCCGTATGATTGTCGAGAAAATCGGTATTTCCGGCGGTGTTCCGGATACAAGCGTTGATCTGTCAGCAAGCTATGTCGTTGATATGGACGATGCTTATGTCTTGCCCGCGACTGAAATTGTTATCGGTGTTGCTGGCTCCAATGGCACCGACAGCCTCACCGGCCAGCCTTTAGGTTGTTTTCGTAACAATGGCGGGGAGTATGTTTATTATCAGGTCTTGGTTGATCGATAAGTGTTTGAAATATCAGCGCATAAAAAACGACATTCCTAACGTTATTTTATGGTTGTAATAAAAGAAAAATAGTATATTTAACTCATGCGCACGTGCCTATGGCCCTATCGTGGTTATGCAACGACGTGAATGACCTTAGCGGGGGGTAGGTTCTCCCACTGTGGAGGGACCGCTCTCCGATTGTTTAAACGTTACTTGTTTTTACAAGGGTTGTTTGCCGATGTTAACTTACGATGCTCTGTGGGGGCGCGAATTCCCTACATCATTCCAAAATTACGGGAGCTTTTTAAAGTCTTCTGCGCGCCTGCCGCGTGCAGCCGGCTTTAATATTATAAGTGCGTCCTGAAACAGGCGCGCTGAACAAAGCTTTCCTAAAAATCGCTACGCTTTCAGACGAGCCTGAAAACTTCCTGCTGGCAGGTCATTGCACCTGCTGCTTTGACGCATGTTTTCACTCTTGTTTTGGGATGTTACGGGATGAAAAAAACTTACGATTTTCACAATCAGGTCGGCACCAGCCAGACCTTTGAACTGCCGTCCGTACCGCAACGTTTTGCCGGCTCGGTTGATGAGTTGGTCGCGCAGGTGCGCCCGGTCAAACCGCTTTATGTTGTCTGGACCGACAAGGTCGCGGCCGCGGTCAAGCGCTTTAACGCCGCCTTTCCGGGTGAGGGGATGTTCGCGGTCAAGGCCAACCCCGACCGCGCCATTATTCAGACCGTTTATAAAAGCGGGATGCAGACCTTTGACTGCGCCTCGATCGAAGAAGTGCGTCTTGTGCGCAAGATCGCCCCGCAGGCGCGCATCTGTTTCATGCACCCGGTCAAATCGCCGGAAGCAATCCGCGAGGCCTATCACGTCCATGGCGTGCGCACCTTTGTCGTTGATTACGCCGAAGAAGTTTACAAGATCCTGCGTGAAACCGATCTGGCTTCTGACCTGATGCTGTTCGTGCGTCTTGCCTTGCCGAAAAACGGCAGCGCCGCGATTGATTTTTCCGCGAAATTCGGCGCGCTGCCCGCGCAGGCGCTGGAGCTTCTGAAAATGGTGCGCCCGGTCGCCGCCCGCGTTGGCCTGTGCTTCCATGTCGGCACCCAGTCCGCCGATCCGGAAAGCTATGCCAAAGCGATCAAGGTGGCGGCTGAGGTGATCCGCGATAGCGGCGTTGCCGTCGATTGCCTGAATATCGGCGGCGGCTATCCGGTCGCCTATGCGAACCACATGCCGCCTTCGATCGAGCATTTCATGAAAGTGATCAAGCGCGCACTGGCCGAAAACGGCCTCGATAAAATGCCGCTGATGGCAGAGCCGGGGCGTTACCTTGTTGCTGACAGCACCGCGCTGATCGTGCGGGTAGAGCAGCGCCGCGGCGATACGCTTTACCTGAATGACGGCACTTATGGCGGTCTGTTTGATGCCGGGCCGCTGCTGAATACGCGCTTTCCGGTGCGGGCGGTGCGTCCGGATGTCGTCAAAGACTATGTGAAGGACGGGCTGAAATCTTACCGTTTCACAGGCCCGACCTGCGACTCGCTCGATATGATGGAAGGCCCCTTCGACCTGCCCGCCAATTTGAAAGACGGTGACTGGATCGAGATCGGCCAGCTAGGCGCCTATAGCTACGCCCTGCGCACCAATTTCAACGGTTTTGGCAAGTCGGATGTTGTCTATATGAAGGGCGCTTCCGAAAAACGCAAGCTGCGTGTCGTGTCGTAACAAATAACAAGCAAACTGAAATAAAAACCACCAAAGGAGAACGATCAAAATGGAATCTGTACTTATCATCGGCGCCGGTGCTGCCGGCAGTGTTGTCGCCAAAAAATGCGCTATGAACCGTGACGTATTCAAAAACATCCACCTTGCGTCCCGCACGCTGAGCAAATGCGAGCAGGTGCAAAAAGAATGCGTCAGCGATATTGAAATTTCACAGGTCGATGCCGATAACGTCGCCGAAGTCGTCGCCCTGATCAACAAGGTCAAGCCAGACCTCGTCATCAACATGGCGCTGCCTTATCAGGATCTGCCGATCATGGATGCCTGCCTTGAGGCCGGCGTGCATTATATGGATACCGCCAATTACGAGCCGAAGGACGAAGCCAAATTCTCTTACAAATGGCAATGGCCGTATCATGACAAATTCAAGGAAAAAGGCCTGATGGCTGTGCTCGGCTGCGGCTTTGATCCCGGCGTCACCAACATTTTCTGCGCTTATGCCCAGAATAACCTGTTCGATGAAATTAAATATATCGACATTATCGACTGCAACGCCGGGAACCACGGCAAGTCGTTCGCGACCAACTTCAACCCGGAAATCAACATCCGTGAAGTCACACAGCGCGGCAAATACTGGGAAAATGGCGAGTGGATCGAGATCGACCCGCTGTCAATCTCCGCCATGATCGATTATCCGGAAGTCGGCCCGGTTAAATCCTACCTCATCTATCACGAGGAAGAAGAGTCTCTGGTCAAAAACATTAAGGGCCTTGAGCGCATTCGTTTCTGGATGACCTTCTCCGATAACTACATCAAACACCTTGATGTGCTGCAAAGCGTTGGCATGACCCGCATCGATCCGGTGATGCATAACGGCGTCGAGATTGTCCCGCTCGAATTCCTGAAAACCCTGCTGCCAGCACCGGCCAGCCTTGCTGAAAACTACACCGGCAAGACCTCGATCGGCTGCATTATTCAGGGCAAGAAGGATGGTCAGGACGCAACGCAGATTATCTACAATGTCTGCGACCACGCCGAAACCAACAAGGAACTTGGCGCGCAGGCCGTATCCTACACCACCGGCGTTCCGGCAATGACCGGCGCGATGATGATGTTCAAAGGCCTGTGGAGCGGCGAAGGCGTCTTCAACGTCGAGCAACTCCCGCCTGAGCCGTTCCTCGAAGAACTGGCCAAACAAGGCCTGCCATGGCACGTCGAGCAGGTCGGTAGCGAAGAACAGCAGGAACTGCTGGCCGCTTAATATTTCAAATCACAAAGTGATAAACGCGGAGGGCATTGCTCTCCGCGTTTTTTCTTACCCTCTTCCTGTCACCTTTCAACCTCATCTCCGTCATTCCGGCGCAAGCCGGAACCCATGGTGCGTATGGATCCCGAATCAAGTCCGGGATGACGTGTTCTTTGGAACTGTTATTTACCCGCAATTAAACTTGAAATCCGCATAGCCATATTCGTGGAAGGATTGATAACTGCCATCTTCGCGTACCATGCCGAGGCCGGGTTTCGGGTGGCCGTTGAACCAGTTTGCTTCGCCGAGTGAGTATTGCAGGGCGTCGGTGAAAATGATGCGGTCGCCTTCTTTTAATGGCGTATTGAATGAGTAGCTGCCCCACAGGTCACGCGCCATGCAGGTGCGGGCGGCCAGCGCATAAGTGTGAGGCTTTTCGTTTTCCTCGCCTGCGTCGATCACATCAAGCCGCAGGCCTGTTTTCATGACATCGGGGACATGGCAGTTGGGTGAGGCGTCAAGGATCGCGGTCTTGACCCCGTCAACTTCGATGACGTCAATTACCTGCGATACAAGATACCCGGCATCGCGCACCACCGCGCCGCCCGGTTCCAGCACCGGCTGGATATGCGGGTAACGCTCTTTAAAGCCGTTCAGCGCGTCGGCCAGAATATCCAGCTTGTAATCAGGGTGGGTGATGAAATGGCCGCCGCCGAAATTTACCGCTTCGACATGGGCGAGGTAGGGCGCGGCCTTGTCCGCAACCTGTTCGATCAGCCGCGCCGATTCTGCGGCCATATTTTCGCACAGCGCATGGGCGTGCATGATGTCGATTTCTTCCCACGGCACGCTGTCCAGCGCTTCCAGAGGTACGCCGAGATGCGACCCGCGGCGGCACGGATTGTATTTTTCGTAGGTCGCCACCGACAGGCGCGGATTGATCCGCATCCCGATTTTATGTTCGGGGCTGGCCGCGCGGATTTGCGCGGCGTAACGTTTAAACTGCTCCAGCGAATTGAAGTAAAAGTGCACCGGCGCGCCGAGCGCGAGAAGCCCGTCAATTTCGCCTTGCGTGTAGGCAGGGCAAAAGACATGGACTTCTTTTCCGAACTCTTCAAAGCCAAGTCGCGCCTCATAAAGGCCGCTGGCTGTCGAGCCGTCCAGCACCTCGGCGATAATCGGAAAAACCGGGTAAAGCGGGCAGGCTTTCATCGCGTACATGATCTGTACACCGGTGCGGCGTTTCAGCTCGGCGAAAATGGCGAGATTCTGCCGCAATTTTGCTTCGTCGGCGACATAGGCGGGGGTGGCGATCCGCGCCAGTTTTTCTGGTATTTTTGTTGTTGTGTCCATAATATACAGGCCTAAATAAATGGAAAAAGCAGCATGATGGTGAAAGCGGCTTTTGGTCAATAAAATTATATAGATAAGGACGGCGAAAATGGCAGAAAAAGCCTTGAAAGACGAGCGCGATATTGAACTGACTTTTCTGCCGCCGGAAGAGGGGTTTCTCGGCCTGCCGCCGGAAGATGCCTGCGACCCTGCCGAGGCAAAAGTCGCGATCGTGCCGTTCGGCCTTGAGCGCAGCGTTTCCTATGAGGGCGGTACGGCCAAAGGCCCGCAGGCGATTTTGGACTCTTCGCCCAATCTCGAATTTTTCGATGAGATTTTCTGGGCAGAGCCGTTCCGCGATTACGGTATCGCGACACTTTCCGAACCTGCCATTGGCGGCACGCTGGAAGAGGAGCTTGACCATCTGGAAGGCATCGTTGAAGCTGTGCTGAAACAAGGCAAGTTTCCGCTGGTGCTGGGCGGCGAGCATAGCCTGACCCCCGGCGCGATCCGCCCGTTTGCGCGGCGGCATGAGCAGCTGACTATCCTGCAATTTGATGCCCACGCCGATCTGCGCGATGGTTATGAAGGCGAGCATTATTCGCACGCTTCTGCCATGTGCCGCTGTCTTGACCATGATAATGTCCGGCTGGTTTCTGTCGGTATCCGCAATATTTCCGCCGAGGAAATCCCGGTGCTGGAGCGCAACCAGAACCGCGTCGATATTTTCTGGGCGAAAGACATGAAGAAATGGAG
>CBDUPU010000026.1:0-16520 GCA_965369185.1 uncultured Rhodospirillales bacterium | reverse complement strand
CGAAACAGGACATATAATAAGCGCCATGACTATGCTGCTTCTTACTATTGGCGTGATGCTCGGCCTGTACGGGCTATACCGCTTTTTTATTAATGCGACGACCGAACAGATCGTTTCTTTTGTGCTGGGCGTTGTGCTGCTTGGCGGCGGCGCGGTTCTGCTGTTTCTTGCCGTCACCGGTCGGGCGCCGGGGGCGATTGCGCTTCTGGCGGCGGCCATGCCCTTTATCATGAATTATGTTCGCAACAGGCAACGGGCTGCGGCCAGGGCGCGCGGTGAAAATGCCGGATCGACCAAAGGCGATGCGAAAACGTCATCTTCAAGCGGAACCATGACACGCCGCGAGGCGTTAGAGGTGCTCGGCGTCGAGGACGGGGCAAGCCCCAAGGAAATCAAGGACGCTTACACCCGCCTGATGAAGAAGGTCCATCCCGATCAGGAAGGATCAAAATGGATGGCGGCCAAGTTAAATGAAGCTAAAGGCTTATTGCTGGATGATCGCGCGCCGGGGACTGAACCCTAGCAGCTTGAAATAAGTGCTCATCTATGCGAGAAATTGCCTCGTATTAATCAAAGCAGGGGTTTTGAATGCGTTCGAACACTGACTTCAAACCGGTTCGCAAGGCCGTTTTTCCCGTTGCCGGTCTTGGCACGCGTTTTTTACCGGCGACCAAGGTCATGCCCAAGGAAATGCTGCCGCTTAACGGCAAGCCCCTGATTCAGCACGCCATCGAAGAGGCCAAAGAAGCAGGCATTGAAGAATTCGTCTTTATTACCGGGCGGCACAAGGAAATGCTGGAAGAGCATTTCGATTTCCAGCCGGAGCTTGAAAGCGTTCTCGAATCACGCGGCAAGACAGAGCTTCTCGATCTGGTGCGCTCTACGGAAATTGACGCGGGCAAGCTGTTCCTGACCCGCCAGCCCAAGGCGCTTGGCCTTGGCCATGCAATCTGGTGCGCCAAAGAACTGGTCGGTGACGAGCCGTTTGCCGTCATCCTGCCCGATGATGTCTTTCTGTCGCAAAAAGGCTGCCTTGCCCAGATGGTCGAAGCCTATAACAGCGCGGGCGGCAATATGATGGCGGTCAAGCAGGTATCATACGAAGACACCGCCCGCTACGGCATTGTCGATACGGACGACAATCAGCAAAACCGCACGGTCGATGTTAAAAATCTTGTCGAAAAACCGGCGCCGGAAGACGCGCCGTCGCAGCTTGCGATTATGGGGCGCTATATCCTGCAGCCGGAAATTTTTGACTATCTGTCGGCCTTTGAAAAAGGCGCCGGCGGTGAAATCCAGCTGACCGACGCAATGTGCAAGCTGATCGGCAAGCAGCCCTTCCATGGCTTCCGCTATGATGGCGAGCGCTATGATTGCGGCACGATCCTTGGTTTTATTGAAAGCAACGCCGCTTACGGCCTTGCCGATCCCGTCCACGGCCCGCGCGTCCGCGAGATTCTCGAAGGGCTTCTGCGTAACACGAAAGAAACGGAAAAATCGAATGAGGCTGCCTGAGCAAGCCGGCGAGCAGGCCTTTGTGCCGCAGCCGCACCGGTTCGAACCGGAAATCCTGCGCGAATACGACATTCGCGGCAAAGTGGGTGAACAACTTGGCGAAGCCGATGCTTATGCGCTGGGCTGCACCTTTGGCACCTATGTAAAGCGCAAGGGCGGTTCGCTCGTTTGTGTCGGCTATGATGGCCGCACCAGCTCCCCTGCTCTTGCCAAAGCGCTGATTGACGGGCTGATGAGCACCGGCATGACGGTGGAGCTTGTCGGCATGGGGCCAACGCCGATGCTGTATTTCGCGGTTAAGGACCACATGGCCGATGGCGGCATTATGGTCACAGGCTCGCACAACCCGTCTGAATATAACGGCTTTAAAATGACGCTGCAGACGACCCCCGTTTTTGGCGAGATCATTCAGGAGCTTGGCGTTCTGGCCGCGTCCGGTGATTTCGAGCAAGGCGAAGGCACACTGCGCGAAACAGAAGTCATTGATAATTATGTCGATCGCCTGCTGCGTGATTTTACCGGCAGCCGCCCGCTAAAAGTGGCGTGGGATTGCGGGAACGGCGCGAGCGGCGATGTCGTGCGGCGTATGACGGCAAAGCTGCCGGGCGAACATATTTTGATGTATGACGAAATTGACGGCACCTTCCCGAACCACCACCCTGATCCGACGGTCGATGAGAACCTTGTCGACCTGATCAAAACCGTCAAAGAGCAGGATTGCGATCTCGGCATTGCGTTTGACGGTGACGGCGACCGGATCGGCGTTGTTAACGAGCAAGGCGTCATTCTGCGCTGTGACATGCTGCTGGCAATCTATGCCCGCGAAATTCTGGAGGAGCGCCCCGGCGCCCCGATTATCGGCGATGTAAAATGCTCTAAAGTGCTGTTTGACGAGATTGAACGGCTGGGCGGCACGCCGATTATGTGGAAGACCGGCCATTCGCTGATCAAGGACAAGATGGCCCAAACCCGCGCGCCTCTGGCCGGAGAGCTGAGCGGACATATCTTTTTCGCCGACAAATGGTACGGATTTGACGATGGCATGTATTGCGCGATCCGGCTGATGAACGAGATCTGCGATTCGGATGAGCCGCTTTCGCACCTGACCGCGCACCTTCCCGCAATCTGTAACACCCCTGAAGTCCGCTTTGAGGTTGAGGAAAGCGAAAAATTTGACCTTGTTACCAAAATTGTCCAAGATTTGAAGCCGCGCGAGAGCAAGGAATTTCACGTAAATGACATTGACGGCGTGCGCGTAACGACGCCGGAAGGCTGGTGGCTGCTGCGGGCCTCAAACACCCAGAACGTTCTGGTAACGCGGGCGGAGGCCAACAGTCCGGAAGCGCTTGAAATAATGAAAAACATGGTTCGCACGGAGGTGAAAAAAACCGGTTATGACGTTAGCTTTCCCCAATCAAATGAAGAACACTGAGGCAGACATGCAAAGCGGACCTTTGGACACAACGATTCTCGAGCTGCTCGCCTCGCGCATTTGTCACGATTTGATCAGCCCGGTCGGCGCCGTCCATAACGGCGTTGAATTCCTGCAGGAAATGGGACTGGAGAGCGGCGAAGAAGCCATCAGCCTGATCGCCCACAGCGCCAGCATGGCGGCGGCGCGGCTGCAGGCCTTCCGCATGACCTATGGCGCCGGCGGACGTGACCCGAATATTAAACCGGAAGACGTTCACAAAACCTTTGCTGATCTTATTAGCGGCGATGGTAAAATCACGCAGGAATGGGACGCCTGGGGCCCGCTTGGCTGCGGTGATGACCGTCCGGACGGTTTTTGCAAGATGCTGATGGGAACGATGATGCTGGCGCAGGAATGCCTGCCCAAAGGGGGCAAGGTTACGGTCCGTGAAGGCGGCGAAGGTCTGACGATCATTACCGCCCATGGGGAAAGCGTTCTGGTGCGCGATCAAGTCGATGATGCGCTGGCGCGAACAGTACCGACCGAAGACCTCGACCCGCGCCTTGTGCACCCTTATGCGATTTCGGTGCTGGCCAATCATTACAAGTACGACATTTCAATTTCCGAACGGGAAAGCGATCATGTCAACTTCGCCCTGCGTTATCTGGGCGGCTAGGACACGCACTATACAAATCATTGCGAAAAATTATGAACGCAGCGCGGCATTGTCACGCTGCGTTTTCTTTTTCCTTCACGGCACGACGTTTTGGCGCCGGACTTTACAAATTTTTTAAACCTTCTCGCTATTCTAGGGGCAGATAAATTTGCGAGGCCAAATTGAAAAACTGCTTAATTGTGGATGACAGCCGCGTTGTGCGGAAGGTTGTCCGCCGGATACTTGAAGAAATGGGCTTTGCCTGCGATGAGGCGGAAGACGGCCAGCGTGCGATCGAAGCATGCGAAAATAAAATGCCCGATCTGGTGCTGCTGGACTGGAACATGCCGGTGATGAGCGGCATTGAATTTCTTGAAAGGCTGCGCCAGATGGAACAAGGCGACGCGCCCAAAGTGATCTTCTGCACAACGGAAAATGACCTGAATCATATTAACCGCGCCATGCGGGCGGGCGCGGATGAATACATCATGAAACCGTTCGACCGGGAAATATTGAAATCCAAATTCGGCCAGCTCGGCCTCGCCCCCGCCGGGGCATAACAGGAAATCAGCAAGTATGCGTATTGGCGACTTTGACTTATATAAAGAGCTTCTTCAGAAAACATCCGGCCTGCATCTGACGCCGGAAGATGCTTATCTACTTGTTTCGCGGCTAACGCCGATCGCGCGAAAATGGGGCTACCCTTCTTTGAATGCGTTGACCCTGTCTTTGCGCGGCGTGCCGTCGCCGGACCTGATACAGGACATCGTCGAGGCCATGACTTTCAAAGACACGGCATTTTTCTATGAAACGCCATCCTGTGAAGCGTTTCGTAACGCCGTCCTGCCCTATCTCGCAAAAAAGCGCGGTAAAAACAAACCGGTATATTTCTGGTCTTCCACCTGCGCGACCGGTCAGGAAGCCTATTCCATCGCAATGTCAATCGCCGAGAGCGAAGACATTCAGCCATCCCGTGCCAAATTTCTGGCGACAGATATTTGCGGAGCATATCTTGCCGAAGCGCAAAAAGGCACATACAGCCAGGTGGAAATGCAACGAGGCCTGCCGGTGCAAATGCTTTTGAAACATGCGCAGCAAGACGGTAAGTACTGGCAAATAAATAAAGAGATTTGCGACATGATCTCGTTTAACCCTTTCAACCTGCTCGACGATATGACGCCGCTCGGTATGTTCGACGTTATTTTCTGCCGCAACACCCTGCCTTCTCTGGAAGAAGGCATTCGGAGCGATGTGCTTAAACGGCTTGCCGAATGTCTTGCGCCGGACGGCTTTCTTTTCATCAGCGAAAACGAAACCTTGCCGCAAAGCACTGGTTTTCGCGCGCTGCCCGCCTATTCCGGCCTGTATATTCATGAAGATAGCAAGCTGAAAGAAGATGAGCTTGCCAAGATCGCGGCACGATAGACAAACGCCGCGTAATCCCCTAAAACATATTGCCATGAGCAAGATAGATTCGCAGGCCGCCCAGAAGGCCACCCAGGATACGGCACAGAACACCATCCGCGATTCACGCACAATCCCGGTTCGGCGCGCCCTGATCTCCGTTACCAACAAGCACGGGCTTGATAAGCTGGCCCGTAAGCTGGCCGAGCACGGCGTCGAAATCCTGTCCACCGGCGGCACAGCAAAAATGCTCAAAGACGAGGGTCTGGACGTAATCGAAATCGCTTCCTATACCGGCTTTCCCGAAATTATGGACGGGCGGGTCAAGACGCTGCACCCCAAGGTACATGGAGGCATTCTGGCCCGCCGCGACAAGGAATCGCACCGCGAGGCCATGGAGCAGAACGATATTGGCCCGATCGATATGGTTGTGGTCAATCTCTATCCGTTCACCGAGGTCGTTGAAGACGGCGCCGATTACGAGACTTGCATTGAAAACATCGATATTGGCGGCCCTGCAATGATCCGCGCGTCTGCCAAGAATCATGCCTTTGTGACCATCGTCACCGATCCGCAGGATTACGATAAAGTTATCAAGGACATGGACGAACATGAAGGCGCGACCACCTACGCGCTGCGTCAGAAGCTGGCGGCAAACGCGCTGGCGCTGACAGCGACCTATGATTCGAACATTGCCAGCTGGATTTCCAGCAAGATCGACCGCGAGGAATTTCCCCGCCGTATCAGCTTTTCCGGCAACTGGAAACAAACGCTGCGTTATGGCGAGAACCCTCACCAGAAAGCCGCGATCTATACGGATGGCAGCAAGCGGCCCGGTGTTGTGTCTGCCCAGCAGGTACAGGGCAAAGAGCTGTCCTATAACAATCTGAACGATACAGATGCTGCGTTCGAGCTGGTCGCTGAGTTTGACGAACCGGCTGTAGCGATTATCAAGCATGCCAACCCTTCAGGGGTGGCGCAGGCCAAGACCACGCTGGAAGCCTATAAAAAGGCGCTGCTCTGCGATCCGGTCAGCGCGTTTGGCGGCATTATCGCCCTGAACCGCCCGCTCGACAAAGCGACTGCCGAGGAAATTATCCGCGTATTTAGCGAAGTTATTATCGCGCCTTCTATCGAGGCCGATGCTCTTGATGTTCTCAAGACAAAAGAAAAGCTGCGTGTTTTAACGACAGGCGCGATGCCGAACCCGGCGGAGCATCGCCGGATCGTCAAGGCGCTGGCCGGCGGGCTTTTGGTGCAGGATGCCGATTTCGGCCAGATCCGCGCCGAAGACCTCAAAGTCGTTACCGAGCGCGAACCGACCGAGCAAGAGCTGGAAGACATGATCTTTGCGTTTCGCGTCGCCAAGCACGTCAAATCAAACGCGATTGTTTATGCCAAGGACATGGCGACAGTCGGGATCGGCGCCGGGCAGATGAGCCGGGTCGATTCGACACGTATCGCCGCGCATAAAGCAAAAGACGCCGCCGAGGCTGCCGGTATCGACGCGCCGCTGACCAAAGGCTCTGTCGTTGCGTCGGACGCGTTTTTCCCCTTCCCTGACGGTTTGATTACCGCTGCGGAAGCCGGTGCGACCGCGGTCATACAGCCGGGCGGGTCGATTCGCGATGAAGATATTATTGCCGCCGCCGACGATCGCGGGCTGGCGATGGTGTTTACCGGCATGCGCCATTTCCGTCACTAAACCTAAATATTTGATTTTCCTTATATTAACATCCATAAGGCATACTGTTTTTGAGGTTATGCAAATAAAAATTTGCATAAATAAACCGTTTCGGTTAACAATTATCTAAACGGTAAGTGTGAATAAGAGGATGAGTGTGGCGATAGTACAGTAATACACTGGAAAAGCGCTCTCTCCCTGAAAATTTAGCCCAGTAAAGTGGCCCGTTTCACACCAGAATTAAAATAAATTGCAGCATATGGTAAATATTTACCGCAATTTAAGATTAGTAATGTTGAATGGAGATAACGAACGGCTTAGACTGTAGGGGACTGAAAAAAACATAGCTGAAACGGCAAAAATGACTAACCAGCCGCAATATAATAAAGCTACGGCCCCCGACATGGATATGAAGGTCGAATTATACGTAAACGACCGCGCGGAAGCGTTCATATTTCATGATAAACCGTTCACGAAACAACTGTCCTGGCTCGAATATGACCTGGACGAAGACAAAATGGACTTCGTGATGAATGACGGGGATGTCCGGAATTTCGGTATACCGGTTGACCCAAAGCTCAAGAAGTACCTGCAGAATTCGTTCCAGATCTTGATGGTACAGATGGATGATAAGTCAGGAGATCCAGTTGAAGGGGACTATTTCCCCATCATCATCCATCGTGCTTAGGTTAACGGAGGAGTGTACTAATGAAAGCAAACGAAATTAAAAAAGCGATTGAAGTTGGCCGTAACTGCGACGTTCTCGTCGGCCAGTGCTTTTCGCCGGCAGCAGATGGCAGCCTTGGCGAACTGGTCAACTTCCCGGCACCGCTTGCTGCAGCACCTGTTGCAGCGAACAGCATCAGCGGCCCTGCTATAGAGCCCAACTAAGGGGTTTATAATAGCGCTACTGTTGCTGCCGCAAGGTCAGCCACAGCGGATCTCGGTGACAACGCCGGCATCGTCGGTACGAACATTGATGCGCGTTGAATCGACATTCATCCTCACATTTAAGCGGGGCGGCAATATAATATATGGCCGCCCTGTTTGTTTCAGGCGCGATTCTTCGACCGGCGCGCCGAGCCAATGCGCGAATTCGCACTCCAGCGCTTTTTCCGCCTTATGCGCCATCCGCATATGCTTCAGCCCGTAATAAAGCCCGATGCCGAAAATCACATAGAATACCTGCATCGCGAGCAGCATTTTGAACGTCTTTGATTTCATAAAATCTTCCGGTTAATCGATGCGCGTCCCGCGATAATAACGTGCCTGTTTACGTTTTTGCTCACGCGCTTTTCTTTCCTGCCGGGTATCTTTATAGGTCGGTATGCCCTCCGCTTCAATGGCATTGCTCTGCTCGCGATGCAATACAGCAAGCCCGATCGCAAGAATCAGCGGGCGGCGTATGTTTAGCGGCTGTTCTGTTTCCTGACGTTCCTCGCGCACTTCAACAGATGGCGTCCGGAGAGGAAATGTACGGCTAAACTTATGGCGCAGCCTGCCCAGGGCACTGTCATCAAATTCGGCATCGACCGGAACATCCACATTTTCGCTGGCTTTAGGGTTGTTCGCGGCGCCATCCGGCAGCTCGAAGCGGTCAAGAATATCCAGCAAGTCCCCTGCCCTTACCCGGCAGCCTTCAATCAAATCTTCATCAAGGCCGATGTGGCAGTTTATTTCTCCGCTCATAATGCCTTGTTGCAGCGCACCGAGAACCGGGCTGATAAATTCCTGCCTGTCATAGGATGAAAAGCGATATTCCTGCGCCGCGGACAGGCGCCTTAAAATATACAGGACATCCTCCAGCTTGATATAGGCATCACCGTCCATACTCTCGGCGAGGTGGTCGTTATCAAACTGGTCGAGCTGGCGCGCCTCCTTGAGAAAATCGCGGTGCCGTTCGCGTCTTTCATTTTGGATTTCGGCGTAAAAGCGGAAGACTTTGGAAAGCCCTTTCATAATCATATCAATGTCCCTGTTCTTATTTCGGTTTTTAACCGTATTTTTTTATAGGATTTCTTTTTAAAGCCCTTGGCGGCAAAATACAATCACCCGCAAAACATCTCGCCAGAGCACCATGCCAAAAATATTGCTTTTATTGCCCCTGCGCCGTATCTTCCGGCATGGCATCATTAAGGAATTTACATGAGTAAAGAGCTGAAACATATTCGCAACTTTGCGATCATCGCCCATATCGACCACGGCAAGTCCACGCTGGCCGACCGGCTTATCCAGCATTGCGGCGGGCTGACCGACCGCGAGATGAAAGAGCAAGTGCTCGATTCTATGGATATTGAGCGTGAGCGCGGCATCACGATCAAGGCGCAGACTGTGCGCCTGCTCTATACCGCCAAGGACGGGATCGAATACCAGCTCAACCTTATGGACACGCCGGGCCACGTTGACTTTTCCTATGAAGTCTCGCGCTCTTTGGCATCGTGCGAAGGCTCGCTGCTGGTAGTTGACGCCTCGCAAGGGGTGGAGGCGCAGACGCTGGCCAATGTGTATCAGGCGATTGATAACGACCATGAAGTGCTGCCGGTTCTGAACAAGATCGACCTGCCCGCCGCAGACCCTGAGCGCGTGCGCGCCGAGATCGAGGATGTCGTTGGCATTCCGGCGGATGATGCGATTCCGGCTTCGGCCAAGACCGGCGCAGGCATTCAGGAAATCCTCGAATCCGTTTGCGCCAAACTGCCGCCGCCGACAGAAGGCGATGCGGAAGCGCCGACCAAGGCACTGCTGGTCGATAGCTGGTACGACCCGTATCTCGGCGTTGTTATTCTGGTGCGGGTGATTGACGGTTATCTGCGCAAGGGCATGAAGGCCTATTTCATGGGCACGAAGGCCGCGCGAGAGATTGACCGCGTCGGTATCTTCACGCCCAAGCACGTTATGACGGGCGAGCTTGGCCCCGGCGAGATGGGCTTTATTACCGCAGGCATCAAGGACATTTCCGAAACGCTGGTCGGCGATACGATCACCGAAGAGCGCCGCCGCTGCGAAAAGGCCCTGCCCGGCTTCAAGCCGAGCGTGCCGATGGTTTTCTGCTCCCTCTTCCCGGTTGATACCAGCGAATACGAAAAGCTGCGCGATTCAATCGGCAAGCTGAAACTCAACGACGCGGCACTGCATTACGAGCCGGAAAACTCGCAGGCGCTCGGTATGGGCTTCCGCTGCGGCTTCCTCGGCCTGTTGCATATGGAGATCATTCAGGAACGGCTCGACCGCGAGTTTGACCTAGACCTGATCCCGACCGCGCCGAGCGTTGTCTATCACATCTATAATACCAAAGGTAAGATGACCGAGCTTTATAACCCGGTCGATATGCCTGACCCTGTTTATGTCGAACATATTGAAGAGCCGTGGATCAAAGCGACGATCCTGACACCGGACGAATATCTTGGCGGGCTGTTGCAGCTTTGCGAAGAACGCCGTGGCATCCAGAAAGAGCTGACCTATGTCAGCGGCCGCGCCATGATGGTCTATCGCCTGCCGCTCAACGAAGTGGTGTTCGATTTTTACGACCGGCTGAAATCGATCAGCCGCGGCTATGCCAGCTTCGATTACCAGCTTGATGGCTACGAAAAAGGCGACCTCGTGAAGATGGAAATCCTCGTGAACGGCGAACCGGTCGATGCGCTGGCCATGATCGTCCCCCGTTCTCAGGCAGAGCGTAGAGGCCGGATGCTGTGCGAGCGTTTGAAAGACCTGATCCCGCGCCAGATGTTCAAGATCGCCGTGCAGGCAGCGCTCGGCGGTAAAGTCATCGCCCGCGAAACCATCAGCGCCATGCGCAAAGACGTCACCGCCAAATGCTACGGCGGCGACATCACCCGAAAGCGCAAACTGCTGGAAAAGCAGAAAAAAGGTAAGGCGAAGATGCGCCAGTACGGGAATGTTGAGATTCCTCAGAGCGCATTTATTGCGGCGCTGAAGATGGGGGATGAGTGACGGATTTGTTAGGCCGCAAGTAGCCTTAAAAATCCGTCATCCCGTTGGCGCGACGAAGGAGCCAGCACGAACGGGATCTAGATACTCGACGCAAGCCGATCTCTATTTATAGTTGTCTAAATCAACAAAGATATATACAATCCCCAGTGATTTTCAATAACACTTTATTGTGGCTATACTGGAGAAACCAATGTCCTACGTTGATAAAAGCCTATTATCAGGTGAAACCATTATTAAAAAAGCTAAAATTCACTGGTTCATTTACGTTCCGGGTCTAACGATGATTTGCTGTCCATTTATTTTGTTTTCCGGTTCAGACGCCGCATGGGGAGGACTTCTTTTTTTTCTTGGTATAGTCTTCTCGTTGGACGCCTTTATAAAAGCAAAAACAACAGAGCTAGCAATAACCAACAAGAGAGTTATTGCAAAACATGGCTTTATTGCCAGAAAAACCATCGAACTCAACCTTTCAAAGGTTGAAAGCTTAAATGTGGATCAAGGGTTATTTGGACGGATTTTTAATTTTGGAGAGATAATAGTTAATGGTACAGGCGGAATTAAAACCCCTGTAAAATTTATAAGCTCCCCCTTAGATTTCCGGAGAGCTGTAAATGAGGAATTTGAAAAGACGGCAGATCGTATAGCAAAAGCGGCTTAAAACGACCCAAACGAAGCAGCTCAAAGCAACAAACGAAAATACAATATATACTAGCCCGCTACCACACTCTGGGTTGCTTCGCTCACACTAGCAATGACGCTTAGTATGCGTTATACTCCCCCCATACGGCGCACTTGGTGCGCCTTTTTTCATGGCGGCGCCCTTGTGCGAACGAAGTGAAGGATTATCGTTTAAAATCAAGGGTACTATCCCGCCAAAGACACAAATCCGGCAAACGAACTGAAGGAATTTGGCCGCGGAACCATCCTGCCGACATGGTGTTGGTCAGGGCGTGTTTACAAGATTTACGCGCCAAGGAGGTTTTGATGGTTAGAGCGTTTTCGATTTTGATGATGTCGGCTCTGGTTGCCCTGTCCCCTGCTGCCCCGGCGGCGGCGATGGAAGCACATGAGCATAAAATTTTCCAGCCAGCGGAGATGGGCTATGCGCCGGGGCCGGTGTCATTGCCGCCGGGGGCTGAGCATTCAGTGCTTTACGGTGATCCGGCGGCGGAAGGCCAGTTTGTCATGCGCCTTAAAATGCCGGACAGGTATTACATCCCGCCGCACACCCACCCGATGCTTGAATCGGTAACGGTTCTTTCGGGAGCGGTTTTACTCGGCATGGATGAAAGCGGCGACCGCGATACGGCGCAGCGCATCGAGACAGGCGGCTATTTCGGGATGCCTGCGGGCATGACCCACTACGCCTTTACCGAAGGCGAAACGGTCGTCCAGCTGAACGGTATCGGCCCGTGGCAGATCAATTATACCAACCCGGAAGACGACCCACGGCGCATGAACTAACGCGGGAGGACGGACAAGGGATGGATAAAAACACGCCCCGACAACATGCATCCGGCGCTTTGGCACCCATCATGGAGATTATTCCGGCGGCGCCGGAGCACGTGCCGGAAATCCACGATATGATCGAGGCGCTCGCCGACCATCTCGGCCTGTCTCATGAGCTGGTCGCGACCGAAGAGCATTTATATGAAGCGCTTTTTGGCGACCATCAGCAGGCCGAGGTGATCCTTGCCCATGAGGGTGAGCATATTGCCGGCTTTGCGCTGTTTTATAATAACTACTCGACCTTTCGCGGGCGCTGCGGGATGCATCTTGAGGATTTGTACGTCAAACCCGCATGGCGCGGGCGCGGTATCGGCAAAAGACTGCTGGCGCACCTTAGCAAAATGACGCTGGAGCGCGGCTGTAACCGGCTGGAATGGTGGGTGCTGGGCGAAGACGTCAAGGCGGTCGAATTTTACGAGAACCTCAAGGCCAGCGCCAAGGACGAATGGAACATATACCGCCTGAAAGGCAAGCCGCTGAGCGCCCTTGCCGGTATTTAGGCGTAACATCTGGCCGGTTTAACATCTGGCCATAAGCGTTTGGCGTGCTATATCTGTGCCTATGAAAAAATACGCTTCGCTTGCCGCCTGGATTATCGTCTTTGAAACCGTCTCGTTCCTTATCGGTACGGCGACGCAGGGCAGCGTTAATGGCTGGTATGCATCACTGAACCCGCCGCCCTTTACGCCGCCCAATCTGGTCTTTCCGGTTATGTGGAGCATCCTTTACGCGCTGATTGCCGCTGCTGGCTGGACGGTATGGCGGCGACGGCGCAGTTCAGCGGGGCAGTTCCTGCTCTTGCTATTTGCTATTTACATGGTGCTGAACTGGAGCTGGAGCTTCGTGTTTTTCGGCGCGCACAAGCTGCTGATCGGGTTTATCTGGATCATCTTGCTTAACCTTGTCGCGCTGCTGTTTATCCGCAGGGCATGGGAAAAAATACGCGCGGCCGCCTTGCTGATGATACCGCCGACAATATGGACGCTTTATGCCGCCTATCTGAATGGCGGTTACTGGTGGCTGAACGGCTAATGCGCTCATTAAAATCAGGGGCTAGCCAGCGCGGTTACAAAGGCTTACAATCGGCTGCTAACAAAACTGAGCAGATATTTTAAGAACGCAGCACGGAAGAAAGACGCCGCTATGAAACATTCGCATATAATCCTGATCGCCGTTGTCGGTATCGCCATCCTGATCGGCGCATTGCTGATGCCCAAGGAAACCGCGCAAAATGCCGACCGGCCGCCTGCACCGTCCACGCCGGAAACTGTTGCGCCGACTGTTATTGCTGCGCCGGCCGATGAAGAGACTAAAATCAATCTGAGCGCGGCGCTGGTTATTGACAGCGAACTGGTCGATCCGCTCTGCTTTGTCAGCCGCAGCGCCGAAGATGCAACGCTCGCCTATCCGGTTACCGGCTGCTCGGACGATGGCGTGATTGAAGATCCCACGGCGAAAAGCTCTCCTTTTGGCCCGCAATTTGTCAGTACCGCTTATATTTCGGAGAGTGACGAAATGCTCCGCGGTCTGATCGGTTATCGCTATCTCGGTGAGGTGGAAGCTCACAAGGCGGTCTGGCTGGTGGAAAATAGCGGCGGTTCCGGCATTTTCACGACCTTGGTGCTGCTCGACCTTGTTGAGAGCGAAGACGGCAAGTTTTTGAAACCTTTCAAGGGCATCGCCTTTGGCGACCGCTGCAGTGGCGGGATTTCGGACGCGCAAATCGTCAACGGCCAGCTGGTCTATGATCGCGACATGACACCGTACGACCTCATGTCCCTGACCGGCGACCCGGACCGCGAAATCCTTCAATCGGCCGAAATTGGCCAGCTTCCGGCCTGCTCCGTTTGCTGTTACGGCAAGGCGCATTATGAAGGCGAAGACTTCGCCGGTGTTCTGTTTGACCAGCGCCTGCCGGAAGGCATTGCCGCCAAGACCTATCAGGAAGGCAGCAGCGTCGAAAAATGTTTTGACGATCAGCTGGTCGCCGCCCTTAAAGACGGCAAGTTCTATCTGAACGCCGATGATTTTGCGGCCTTTGTCGGCACAGTCGAGAAAAGCTGCCTGAAACCGGCAGGAGGCGCAGAATAAAAACGCCTGCCCAAACACTGCGTATCGAGACGATCGGCCAGCAAGGCGACGGCATTGCACGCACCGATAAAGGTCCGGCTTTTATCAGCCGCGCCGCTGCGGGCGATCAGGTAACGGCGCGCCTTGCCAAAGGCCGTGACGGCGTGCTGCGCGGTGACATTCGCGCGATCATCGAGCCGGGGCCGGACCGCACGAAGCCGCCCTGCCCGCATTACGACGATTGCGGTGGCTGCGCCCTTCAGCATATCAGCGACAGCGCCTATCAGGACTGGAAGCAGGCAAGCGTGCTTGAAACGCTGACCCGCCGCGGATTGCAGCCGGACGAAGTCCTGCCGCCTGTCTTTATTCCGCAAGGAACGCGGCGGCGGGCGACATTTGCCCTGTTCAAGCGCAGCGGCAAGCTGCTGTGCGGCTATCACAAAAGGCGCTCGCACATTGTCACGGATATTGCAGAATGCCTTGTCCTTGATCCGGACTTGCTGACGCTACGCGCGGCGCTGATCCCGCATCTGGCAAAGATCGTCAAGGACTCGCATCCTGCCGATCTGTTTATCCAAAAAGCCGGCGGGGACTTCGACATTGTAATCACCGGCCCTGTCGGGCGCGATAAAAGCGGCGCGCCTGATCTTGCCGTGCGCGAGGCGGTCGCGGCAATGGCCGAGCAGTGCGACATTGCCCGTATTGGCTGGCGGCGGCGCGAACGCGATATGATCGAGCCGCTGATCCAGCGCCGTCCGGTTCTCGCCGCGATGGGGACGCTGCAGGTCGAGCTGCCGCACGGGGCGTTCATGCAGCCCTCGCAGGCCGGGCAAAAAGCGCTGACCGATGCGATTATGGCAGCCCTTCCCGATGAAGGGCGCTTTGCCGACCTGTTTGCCGGATGCGGCACTTTTGCCGGGCCGATGCTGACCAAGGGGCCGGTTGATAGCTTTGAGAGCGAGGAAGCTGCGGTCGCCGCCCTGCACAAGGCTGCTGGCGGGCTTTCCTTAAATGCGGCGCAGCGCGATTTGTTCCATGATGCGCTTACGCCCAAAGAGCTTGCGGCATACAGCGCGGTCGTGCTTGATCCGCCGCGCGCCGGAGCGAAAGAGCAAGCAGCAGAGCTTGCTGCATCGGACGTGCCGGTAATTATTTATGTTTCCTGCAATCCGGCCAGCTTTGCGCGGGATGCGGCCAGACTAGTCGAAGGCGGCTACCGCTTTGCCAGCATCCAGATGTTCGACCAGTTCACATGGTCAACCCATAGCGAAATTATCGGGGTTTTCCAAAAAGGCTAGCGAAAGCGCCTATCCAAAAAACTTCCCTAATGCCTTGAAATAAGGTACAATCAAAGTATTAAGTGGAATTACAGGATGTAAAAAGCATGACGGCAGGATACCGTTATACCCAACATTCTCAAGACCGCGCCTGCAATCATGGAGGCCGAAATGGTTAGTGAAACCGGACAAGTTTTATCGGCAGAAGAAATGCTGTCGCGTTCGGCAAAAAACGTTGCCAGCGGAAAAAACAGCAAGCCCAAAAGCGCCGTTGAAAAACTGCTCGCCCAGCGTGAAAACCCGCTGGAGGACATCGTTGATATTTCACCGGTACAGCGCCTGTTGAAAGACCGCGAAGCCAAGGCGAAAGAAAAGGCCGTTCCTTATACCGAGCAGGACTGGTTTTTGCAGCTGAAGATGAACCAGTTGCGGGCGCAGCTCGCGACCTATAGCTCTGTGCCGGGGCTGGACCCGAACGGCGCGGCGATGAACAGCATCGAAGCTGAAATCAAATCCATCATTCAAAAGCAACAGGCGACACTGCAAGAATCCTTAAAGAAAGCAGATGAGGCCAAGGCCAAGCTTGACGAGCAAGAGCGCCTTAAAGCACTTGAAGGGCCTTCACCCGAAGAATTACTGGCCCGCCTGAACGGCACTGCCAAGAAGCCCGAGATGAGTAAAGCCGTAAAGGCGATGCTGGAAAAAGCCGCCAAAGGCGTTGATACAACCGCCTGATTTTATGACTGGCGAAGCGTAGCTGCTGTTCTCCCCTTGCCCATTTAAGTGAAAAACATATATCCTTGGCCTGTTAGCCAAGGAGATTTTTTTATGCGCTTTATCATGTTGCCGCTTCTGCTGATTTTCCTGTCCCTGCCGGTTCAGGCGCAAGATTATCAGACAATCCTCGACATCCCGCCGGGACAAACGCTGGTAAACCTGTCAGCCAGTGAACAGGTCGAGGTCGAGCAGGATTTGCTGGTCGCAACCTTGCGCATCGAACTGCAGGACGCCGAGACAGGCCTCACGATCCGCAGCGAC
>CBDUPU010000025.1:0-16864 GCA_965369185.1 uncultured Rhodospirillales bacterium | reverse complement strand
GGAAGAGATTGTCAGGGAAACAATGAATATTCTACAGAACCCCGATTACGCGCAGCTTTTTGGCCTCGATTCTCTGGCAGAAGTCCCGGTAAGCGGCTATGTAAACGGCAGGCTGGTCAGCGCCCAGATCGACCGGCTGCTAATCACGCCGAATGAAATTCAAATTATCGATTTCAAGACAAACCGTCCGCCCCCGACCGAAGAGGCCGATATTCCGCAGCTTTACCGCGACCAGCTTGCCTCTTACCGTGACATTGTCAGCCATATATGGCCGGACCGCACCGTGCGGTGTTTCCTGCTCTGGACTGACGGCCCGCGCCTGCTGGAACTCAAGTCACTGTAAAGCCCGAAACCATGTGGAGAACAATCGTCTCCGCCTTGACGATCGCCCCCCGTAGCCCATACTTAGTTGTTGGGAATATATGTTAGAGAAAGGGTTCTTACTGATGGCCAAAAATGTAAACGATAACGAATTTGAAGGCGAAGTCCTGAAGGCCGATGGCCCGGTCATGGTTGATTTTTGGGCCGAATGGTGCGGCCCGTGCAAGGCAATGTCTCCGCTGGTGGACGAGCTGTCCGGCGAGATGGGCGAAAAGCTTAAAGTCGTTAAAGTCAACATCGATGAAAGCCCTGAAGCCCCGACCAAGTTCGGCGTACGCGGCATCCCGACCTTTATGATTTTCAAAGGCGGTCAGGTTGTTGACACCCGCGTTGGCGGTATGAGCAAAAGCCAGCTTTCCGAGTGGGTCGAATCGGTTCTTTGAGCGACCACCCGCACAATCAAAACGTCATTATTTTGCCGCCGGATGAAACATTACCGGCGGCAAGTTCTTCTTTTATACGCTGGCTGATCTTTTTCCTACGTCCTTACGGCAAGACACTTGCGCTTTTCGGCGCCCTGCGCGTTGCCCGTTATACCGTCCTCAGCATGCTGCCGCTGGCAATCGGCCTGACGATCAAGGCGTTTGAAGATGGCTGGGCTTATGAAACCCCGGAAAAATTATTCTGGATTATCGGCAGCTACATGGCGCTATACGGGCTGTGCCTGTTCTCGATGCTGTTTTTCATCCATGAATCATCGGCACAAGACCGCTCGATACGCGGCATGACGCTTTTTTCTATCCGTCACATGAATGCCCTGTCATTAAATTGGCATGAAGCGCAAGGTTCGGGCGGCAAGCTACAGCGCGTAATGACAGCGCGCAACAGCCTTAAACAGCTGTTCGACATGTATAAATGGACCGTCATTCCCTTTACCAGTTCCATTTTAGCCATAAGCATCTCGCTGCTCGCCATTGAAGCACCCTTATTCTTTCTATTGCTGTTTGCCGGATTCATTATCAGCTTCGGCTATGTCGGCTGGCATGTCGCCAAGCCGCTTCCCGGCCTGTATGACCGCCACAATGTCTTGCTCGAAAAGCTGATCTCAGGCGTGTACGAGTTTGTCGGCGCCGTACGTACAGTCAAAGCCTTTCACATGGACAATTTTATCGAGCGCCGCGCCAAGCACTTTGAAACCCAGGGCCACGGGGCGATGCGCGATGTTTATAAGGCGATATTCCGCAAATGGACGCTGCTGAATATGACGGCCTATTTCTGGATTCTTGCGTTTCTTATTATCTGTACTGCCGGCGTCTATGGCGGCTGGCTCGGGATCGGTGCTTTCGCCACCATCTTCTTTCTTGCCTACGAACTCTGGAAAACGCTGGAAAACCTTGTCTATATGCAGGACCAGTTCATCGAGCACCGCAACGGCTTTATGCGCCTGACAGAAACCCTCAAAGAACCGGTCATTTCCCTCGACGCCAAGCCGGTGACGCCTCTAAAGACCGACTGGCAAACAATAAAGCTCGACAGTCTCGGTTTTAAATATCGCGGTGCCGACGCCCCGGCACTGCATGACATTAGCCTGAGTATCGCGCGCGGTGAAAAAATCGCGTTAATCGGTCCCAGCGGTGCCGGAAAATCGACCTTTGCCAAACTTTTGTTAAAACAGGTCTGGCCGGACCATGGAGCAATCAGCATTGATGACACCGATTTACGCCATATAAGCAGCGCCGACTGGCTCGGCAATATCGGCTTTGTCCCGCAGGATGTGGAACTGTTTAACATGAGCATTCGCGATAATATCCTGCTCGACCGGGTCGACACGACGGACGAAGAAACCTTACGCGCCGCTTTAAAACAGGCCGCGCTCGATAGCTTCATCGACAGCCTGCCCGAAGGCGACCGCACCATTATTGGCGAGCGCGGCGTTAAGCTTTCAGGTGGGCAGCGTCAACGTCTTGGTATCGCCCGCGCACTTGTACGCAAAGCAGAACTTATCCTGTTTGATGAAGCGACCAGTGCGCTCGACAGCCTGTCGGAACAGGCCATTCAGGATGCGATTGAGCAGAGCTTCGCAGGTAAAACACTTGTCGTCATCGCCCACCGCCTGTCCACCGTACGTCACGTTGATCGGATTTTCGTACTGGAGAATGGCAAACTGGTCGAACAGGGCCCGTTTCAGGAGCTTGTGCGCCAAAACGGGACTTTTGCCAAACTATGGGCACTGCAATCAGACAGCTTTACCGAAGAAAAAGAACGTACATCCCAAAGCGTGTAAGCCATCAGCGATTTTTGAACAGCTCACCCAGCCAGTCCCCGAGTTCCCAGCTGTAATAAACGGCCTGCGCCACAAGCGGCCCCAGAATGCCCCCTGCATAACGGCCATGAAGACCATCAAACAGCCTGTACGTTTCATCTCCGGACGCTATCGCCGCTGCGATTAGCTCACCGCCCACTGTTGTGACATTCAGCCCTTGCCCGCCAATATTGGTACAGGCCCAGACCCCGTCACGTAACTTGGCAAAATACGGCATTTTGCTGGTGGTAAACCCCATCAGCCCAGACCAGGCCAGATCGGCCTTAACGCCGCGCAATTGCGGATAGATCTTCAGCATGTCCGCAAGCATACGCTCCTTCAAATCATTCGGGGCTTTGCCGAGCGCACAGCCGCCGCCCCATAAGATTCGATTGTCCGGCAAAATGCGGTAATAATTATCGGCCCAGCGATCATCACGCACGGCATAAGGCTCTGTAACAGCGCTGTGCAATAAGTCGTGATCTATTGGTTCGGTAACCATGACATCACTGCGAATAGATAGACAAGCCCGTGACAGCCGCTTTTCCAGCGCATTAAAATAGGCCGACCCGCAATACACGATTTCGCCCGCCTGTACGCTTCCATCTTCGGTATAAACAATGATTTCACCCGGCTTTTCCAACACCCGTACGGCGGCAGACTCCTCATACAGCGCGCCGCCCAGTGCCGCGATTGCCTGCCCTACACCTTTGACATAGTTAAGCGGATGCATGTGAAAAGCATCCGGGTAAAACAGGCCATCATAATATTTATCGGTGCGGCACACCGCACTGACCTTCTCGCGCGGCCAGAATTCGACATTTTCTCCGAAAACATCGCGCAAGAAATCGGCTTCGGCCCTAACCTTATCCGGCGCGTTATACCATGATGCCACAAGATGCCCGGCAACCGGGTGTGCCGGTATGTCATACTGATCAATCCGCGCCCGTACCAAAGACTGCGCTTTAAGGGAAAGATCAAAAAGCTGCCTTGCCCGCTCTCTGCCAGCGACTTTAACAAGCTGCGCTCCATGCGCTGAGTAACCCGACAAGACAAAGCCGCCATTACGCCCTGATGCGCCCCAGCCAATGCGCCGAGATTCCAGTACGGCCACTCTTTTACCGCGCTCCGCCAAACCAAGCCCCGTCGCAAGGCCAGCAAGACCGCCGCCGATGATACAAACATCGGCGGTTATACGTTCTTGTAATTTGGGATAAATCGTCTGATCTACCAGCGTGCGGCTGTAGTAGGTATCACTATAACCGTGCGGGGGACTAGACTTTGGTTCCATCCGGCACCAGGACCATGATCATCTGGCGGCCTTCCATGCGGGGGTGCATCTCGACCTTACCAATATCAGAAAGCTCGCTTTGCATTCTGGCAAGAAGATCTCTACCAATGTCCTGATGGGCCATTTCACGTCCGCGGAAACGCATCGTCACCTTGACTTTGTCACCGGCTTCGATAAAACGGCGCGCATTGCGCATCTTGACCTGATAGTCGTGATCTTCAATACCCGGCCGGATTTTGACTTCCTTGACTTCAATGGTTTTTTGCTTCTTACGGGCTTCAGAGGCTTTTTTCTGCTGCTCGTATTTATACTTGCCATAGTCGAGGATTTTGCAGACCGGCGGGTCAGCATTGGGAGAAACCTCCACAAGATCAAGCCCGGCTTCTTCTGCAGCGGCAAGCGCTTCATCAATTGAAACGACTCCCGCCATGTTGCCTTCGGCATCAACCAGCCGTACTTTGTCTACACGGATCTGGTCATTTACGCGCGGCCCGCTATCACGAGCGTCGCGGCGTGGTTGCATAGGTGGTCTTGCGATGGGTGTTCTCCTGTACGTAGTTAAATAAAAACCTAATTCAAAGAAGTATTAATACGGCGCTTTTCAACGATATGCAAGCGGCTTCGGCGGTTTTGGCTTCCCACTTTCCCTGCTTTCCTGCAAGAAACCGGCAGGCGTTTGACCGTTTGACGCCAGCGCCTCTGAAAAAGCCGGTAAATCGTCCCGTTTTCCCAATCCCAGCCAGCTTTCAATCTGGTTAAGAATAATCCGGTTTTCCATCGTCATATCATTATCCGCAGGCGTGCCGCTGTCACCTCCATAATCCGCAAGGTTGGGGCCGAATGAATCGCCAACATCCTTAATATCCGCTTGTTGCAGCCGCGCGAACACGATGTTGCCTGCCTCAAGATCAAGCCGACGTGCCAGCAAACCGTTAGCATAAGCTTGTAAGGCGCGGGCCTGATAAGCATCCCGGCATTGCATGGATTTTTGCTGTCCGCCCAAAGAAATCCTAACATTCTTCTGCATGATTTGTGTTGCTGCCTCGACCAACGCCGTGGGCAAGTCACCGCTTTTATCGCGAATGTCCTTAAAAGCGCTTACCGGCAAGAAACTGTAAATTTCATCCTGCGCATTTAATAGCCCTTTATCCGCCGCCATGCTCGCAAGCCACAATTCTTTGCTATACGCATCCTTTTCCGCAAATTCGCGCATTCGCAAATAGTCGCGTGGCTCGATGATCACATTGGCGCGGCAGTTAAAAAGATCGGCATGAGGGGCAGCCGCCTTGTTAAATTGTATGGCATGTATTCCCTCATGATTACGGGCAACAAAAAGCCCCTGTAAGCTGGCACGAACCTCTCTACCGTAGCTCACCCGGTTGATAAACCCTTCAGAATCAAATGGTGTAAACACTGCATATGGCGACCGATTAAGAGTATTTACATGCTCGGTACACGCCGCTTCGTTAAAGGCCTTACGAAACGTTCTACCCAACTGATCACCCGGCTGATCCTCAAGCACCTGATACCAAGCGTCCAGCGCCTGTATATCACGCTGCAACTGTTGAGTCTGAGTATCTGGATATTCCTGATTACACAAATCATGTCCCCTGCTGTTTCCAGCTGGGACAATAACAAACGCGCACAAAACACGCAAATATTACGGCAAATAATAACGCTAGTAAGGCGGCTTACAGCTATCAACCAAAGCGTTGATTGCCGCATCAAGGCTCTCAATTTCCTGGTCGCGGCCGCCCAGACGGCGGATTGCCACTTTGTTTTCTTCGGCCTCGCGCTTGCCGACAACGAACATTACCGGCACTTTGGCAACCGAGTGCTCTCGGACCTTGTAATTGATCTTTTCGTTGCGCGTATCAAGTTCAACCCGCAGACCGGCGGCAAACAAACGATCATAAATCTCGCGCCCGTAATCGTTCGCTTCACTTGTAATAGTCGCAACCACACACTGCACCGGCGCAAGCCACAGCGGCAACTTACCGGCATAGTTTTCAATCATGATACCGATAAAACGCTCCAGCGATCCAAGAATGGCCCGGTGAAGCATGACTGGACGATGACGTTCACCATCTTCGCCGATATAAGACGCATCAAGACGCTCCGGCAGGACGAAATCAAGCTGCAGCGTACCGCACTGCCATGTCCGTCCAATCGCGTCTTTCAGGTGAAACTCAAGTTTCGGGCCGTAAAAAGCGCCTTCATTCGGCAGCTCTTCATAGCCGAGCCCGGCCTGCTCAAGCGCACGCCGCAAACCATCTTCGGCGCGGTCCCATACGGCATCGTCCCCGGCACGCACATCCGGCCGCAGCGCTAGTTTGACCTCAAGATTCTCAAAGCCGAGATCCTTGTACACATTTTGCAAAAGCCCGCAGAAGGCAACGCTTTCCTCGGTAATCTGGTCTTCCCGGCAGAAAATATGGGCATCATCCTGTGTCATCTGACGTACGCGCATCAATCCGTGCAGCGCCCCATGCGCCTCGTTACGGTGGCAGCAGCCAAATTCCGCCATCCGGATTGGCAGGTCACGATAGGATTTCAAACCCTGATTAAAGATCTGCACGTGCGCCGGGCAGTTCATCGGCTTGATCGCCATCAGCTTGGTCGGAATTTCCTCAAATACCGGGCCATCTTCATTCGTGCTGGGCACGACATCCGGCACAACAAACATGTTCTCACGGAACTTGCCCCAGTGGCCGGACTTCTCCCACAGCTTGTTGTCGATCAGCTGCGGCGTTTTCACTTCCTGATAATTGGCATCGCGCAAGCGGCGGCGAATATAACCTTCCATCTCGTTGTAAATAGCGAAGCCTTTAGCGTGCCAGAACACAGAGCCTTGCGCTTCTTCCTGCAGGTGGAACAGATCCATTTCCTTGCCAAGACGGCGGTGATCACGCTTTTCCGCTTCTTCGAGCATTTCCAGATAAGCATTCAGCTCTTTTTCCTCACGCCACGCCGTACCGTAAATACGCGTCAGCATCGCTTTGCTGGAATCCCCGCGCCAATAAGCGCCGGCCACCTTGGTCAGTTTGAAAGCATGGCCAACATGTTTGGTCGAAGGCAAATGCGGGCCACGGCACAAATCAAGCCATTCGCCCTGGCGGTAAACCGAAATATCCTGATCTTCCGGAAGATCCTCGATCAGCTCGGCCTTGAAATATTCGCCCTTGTCTTTGAAATATGCGATGGCCTCATCACGATTCCAGACCTCCCGGACAAAATCATCGCCGCGGTCGATGATATCGTGCATTTTCTTCTCGATCGCTGCCAGATCTTCCGTTGAGAAAGGCTGGTTACGGGCAAAATCGTAGTAAAACCCATTTTCAATCGTTGGCCCGATCGTAACCTGTGTTCCGGGGAATAACTCCTGCACGGCCTCGGCCATGACATGGGCGGCATCGTGACGGATCAATTCCAGCCCCTCGTCACTTTCACGCTTAACAATGTTAATGGCGGCATCATGTTCTATCGGGCGCGAAAGGTCCCAAAGCGCGCCGTCAACTTCAATGGCGACCGCCGCTTTGGCAAGCGACTTGGCAATTGATTCAGCAACCCCCATACCGGTTGTTCCCTTGGCAAATGGACGAGTCGAACCATCCGGAAATGTAACGGTAATCTGATCTGCAGATAATACAGGCGACGTTGAAGTTGATTCTGGCATGATGCTCATTTGTATGATTATTAAAGGGTGATCACTACTTATAAAAAATACCATGTACCAGTTAATTTCAAGGCTTTTACGTCGCCATGGTGACTAATTTTTAAAGAAACACACATATAGTAAAATCGTGAGGAACTCTGGTAGAGATTTAGCAGTTTATTTTTGTTAGGCTGTAACAGCCTAGAATAGAGCAATTATTTTATTAGAGAGAATTAATCTAATACATAAGAGAAATTCAAGAATTCGGAAGGCACCCGCGATGAAACAGAAAGAAAACAGGCAATCCGTTTTGGTGATGAGTGAAACCGAAGGAAAAACCCTGTGCCTGCGTAATTCTGGATTGGTCACTGCGGAAGATCACAAAAAATATCTCCGCGAAAACGTTGCCACGCTGGTGCAAAAATTCGGCACATTCAATATGCTGATTGTTTATGATGACGATTATCAGGGCTACACGCCCGATGCTGCGGATTCCAGTATCCGCGCGATGCTTGATTACGGGGCTTTCGTGCAGAAGCTAGCCTACGTAAATCCGCCGGAGACCCGGATAAAGCTACATAAAATGCTGCCCGATATTTTTTCAGGAGAAGTGCGTTTTTTTGATAAAGACAGTTTGTCCACGGCCCTGACATGGGTCAAATCCTGACTTCACAGTAATTTGACTAAATATACTTAAATTGATATCCCATTTTTGCCCTCGCTATGGCATAATTATATTAAGCTTATTTCTACAAAATACATAAACACAGAGCACGTTACTATGCAGGCAAAAGCAGACAGCACCGTTACTATATTACCTGAAACCGAAGGAAACCTTATATGTGTAAAAATTTCCGGCTTGGTAACAGCGGATGATTACATCGCCAATTTCAAAAAACAAATTGAAGCGCTAATTGAAGAATTCGGCGAATTCAGGCTCTTGATGCACTATGATGACAGTTTCAAAGGTTATACAGAAGAAGCCGCTGAAGCCAGCATGAAAAACATGATGGAGCTTGGCAAGCATGTGCACAAGCAAGCTTACATCAATGTGCCGACCCGCCGTGTATTACTACACAAAATCTTGCCGGATGTTATCAGGGGCGAAACCCGCTACTTTGACAAAACTGACGTTTCCAAGGCGCTAGACTGGCTTAACTCCTGAGTTAAAAGCCAGCGATTTTACAGCCTAACGCTCATTCATAGCACTGTTTAACGTCTTGATCAGCGGCTTGAGAATATACTGCATCACAGTCTTCTCGCCGGTCAGGATATCAATACTCGCGACCATGCCAGGGATAATATCCAGAACCTCACCCTTACGCTTGAGCGCAGTTTCATCCGTACGCACACGTACGCGATAAAATGTCTCGCCCTTTTCATTCGTTAGGGTATCAGCAGAAATATCGATAAGCTCACCTTTTAGACCGCCATAGATAGAATAGTCATACGCCGTAATTTTAATGACAGCAGACTGTCCGGGGTGCAAAAAGGCAATATCGGCAGGCCGGATGCGCGCCTCGATAATCAGCTGATCGTCGCGCGGTACAATCTCTATCAGATCTTCGCCCGGCTGGACCACGCCGCCGACAGTGTTGACCAGAATATCCTTGATCGTCCCATCAACCGGTGACCGGATTTCCGTTCTGACTTTGCGGTCCTCTAGTCCGGCCAGCGTTTCGCGCACCGAGTTCATTTCTATGAGCGTGGCAGACAACTCTGTCTGTGCCTGCGCCCGTGCAGAGCTGTTTAACTCATCAATCCGCGCCTTTGCTTCATTCACAGCGGATTGCGCCTGCTCCAAAGACGCTTGTACGCCGTTTAATTCAGTCAGCCTCTCCTTAATGCCACGCTCTAATTGCAGCAACTCGACCTTTGGCGCCGAACCTCGCTCTACCAGAGGCGCGATCATGTCACGCTCTTGTTGCGACAGACGCAATACTGCGCGCAAGTCTTCCAGTCGGGTTTTCAGCCCGCTAACTTCTTGCTCACGCTGAGTCAATTGCTGCTCCAAAACCTGTGTCTGGCTTTGCATATTCTGCTTAGTCGCGCGAAATGCCTCCATTTCTTCCTGTACGCTTTGAGGTGCCCCCTGCATGACTTCCTCGGAAAACTCTGGAGCACCCAGCCCTTCGGACTCAGCTTTCAAGCGCTGTACTTTTGCCATCAGACCAAGGTATCGCTTACGATTGGCGCCCAGATCAGAACTGGCTTGTACGTCCCGCAGACGCATCAAAGGCTGCCCGGCCTCTACCGAATCCCCCTCACGCACCATGAACGCTTCGACAATGCCGCCCTCAAGACTTTGCAGCTTTTGAACTTCGGTTGATGGAATGACCCTGCCGTCCCCGCGCGTTACCTCGTCCAGCGAAGCAAAACTTGCCCAGACAATAAACGTCACGACAAAAGCGAAAATTGTCACAAGAATGATGTGCCGTGATAATGGCAATTCCTCTGACGTCACAAAAAACCGGTCTGCCCGCGCCTGTGCCGTATCAAACTTGCTAAAAACCCATTCACTGCGCAGTTTTGCCCACTCCGCCGCATCATTGATAGTTTTGCTTTTTTCCTGTTTTTTTGCCGGATCTGTCATCGTCTTAAACTTTCGTATTTTCAGCCTGCGAGCCATACTGGCGAGCCTGCAGTTTGGCTATAACCTCATCTTTTGGCCCGTACGCCACCAGCTTGCCGCGATCAACAAGGATCAGCTTATCGACCAGCACCAACATCGAGCCTTTGTGCGTAATCACGATGGTTGTCTTGCCCTCGCACAATTTTTGCAAACGTTTACGCAAACGGTTTTCCGATGCCGGATCCATAGAAGCAGTCGGCTCATCGAGAATCATAATTGGCGGATCGTACAAAAGCGCCCGTGCAATCGCCACGGCCTGCCGCTGCCCGCCGGAAAGTGCCTCACCTCGTTCACCGACCTGCGTATCAAGACCGTGCTGTGAATCGCGCAAGAACTCCATCACACCGGCCATTTCTGCGGCGCGAACGACAGAATGTTCGGGCGCAGTCTCATGCCCCATCGTGATATTTTCCCGTACGGAACCGAAGAAAAGCTGCGGGTCCTGCTGCACGGCACCGATCGAGCGGCGCAAATCCCCCGGATCAATCTGGCGTACGTCCGTGCCGTCAATTTGTACGCTACCGCTATCCGGCTGATAAAGATTAAGCAGCAGCCGCTCCAGCGTCGTTTTTCCCGACCCGACCGCGCCAATAATGCCGACCCGGTCACCGGGGTTAATCGTAAAGTTCATATGATTAAGCGCAGGAACCGTTTGGTTCGGATAATGGAAAACCACATCCTTAAACTCGATATGGCCCGTCATTTCCGGCTTGGCGATAAAATGCTTTCCTGCCGGACGCTCGACATCCTTTTTCATCAGCTCATCAAGCTGCGCCAGCGCTTCTTTCGACTGGTTCATCCGCGTCATCAGCCCGGCGACCTGCGCCAGCGGTGCCATGGCACGGCCAGACAGGATAACACTCGCGATCAGCGCCCCCATAGAGATCATACCCGCTGAAATAAGGTAAACCCCGGCGATCACAACACCAATATTGGCGACCTGCTGGATAAATACAGCATAGTTAAGCGCAAACGCGGAAATACGGCGCGACTTGACCGCCGTCCGCGACGCCTTGTCAGTCAACTCTTCCCACCGGCGCTGTGTGTGGCCTTCCGCAGCCTGTACTTTGATCGTTTCAAGCCCGGTAATGGTTTCAAACAACAGCGCGTTCTTAAGCGCGCTTTCATTCATCGACTGGCGAACAATTTTTTGCATCGGCTTTTGCAAAATCAGCCCCATGCCCAAAATCAACGGAATTGCTACAAGCGGCACAAGCGCCAGCCACCCGCCAATCAGCATAATCAGGAAAATAAACAAAAACACAAACGGCAGATCAATCAGCGCCACCATCGTCGCCGAGGTAAAGAAGTCGCGTAGCCCCTCGAATTCGCGCATGTTGCTGGCAAGCACGCCGGCACTACCCGGACGTGCTTTCATTGTCATGCCCATAATCTGTTCATAAAGCTGCGATGAAATTTTCACATCGGCCTGGCGTCCTGCAACATCGAGGAAGTGGGCGCGCAGATTTTTAAGAATAAAATCAAATATAAAGACGGTAAACACACCGGCCGCCAGCACCCACAGCGTTGCAAAAGCGCTGTTCGGGATCACCCGGTCATACACGTTCATAATGAAAAGAGAACTGACAATGGCGAACATATTAATCATGATCGCCGCCAGAACGACCTCTTGATAAATCCGCGCATTCTGCTTTAGCGTACCCCAGAACCAATCGCGCGCCGTATCAATCTCCGAGGGGCCGGCCCGATCATCGCTCCGTGCAATCGGCCGCACATAAAAGGCATAACCGGTATAAAGCTCCTTAAGGCGCTCCAGCTCGATAATTTCTTTTTCGGATTCGGTTTCGGCGAATTGGACGAGGAAACGTGTTTCAGGGTGCAACTCAACCTGTTTGCCATCTTGTGCACGCGGCTTTTGTTTTTCCGGATACTCAATGTCCCACAAAATACAAGCCTGCCCTGCCCCGAGAACCAATATGCAAGGCAAGTTCGGCGCAATAGCCAGCCCTTCAAGCGTACGGTCAACAAGGCGCGTATTTAAATCCGCCCGTTCAGCAGCGCGCGTAAACAAAGCCGGTGTAATACCTTCTTTTGCAATCGGCAAACCGGCCGTCAGGGCAGAGCGGCTTGTCCGGCGCCCATAATGCCCCGCCATAATGCGCAGACAATCAATAAGGGGCTCCTGGATTGCCATCCGATCAGCCTGCAATGGCCATGCCCCCGGCATACCGGGAACAGCGCGCGCCGATGTCCCCTGATCAGCCGCAGCCGTTTCATCAGCCTCGTCCCCATCTGGCTCTTCTTCAATACCCGGATAAGGCTCGTCCTCCTGCGCAGCCTGCGCATCGGGCTCTTTTTTATCTGTAATGGATGATTGGCCTTCTGCGGCTACACTCGGCTTTTTTTGTTTGCTCACCTTATATTTTCTCGCTCACGTTAGGGTACGCCGCCAGAATGGGGCGCTCTGTAAAGGAGATATAAATCGGGACGCGACCGAGGCAAGCAGCCTTCTACATATTGGCAGGATTGGCTTCGCGGGGGTAAGCCACGCCTAATGTAGGCAGCAATTCGCCCTTAAGCGCCAGAATACGGTACACAGCGAACATCTCCAAAAATTCCGCATTCACGGTATTCGATTTGGAAACGAACAATTCATTCTGGGCATCAAGCACGTCGAGCAACGTCCGGCGACTTAGATCAAACTGGTCCTTATAGGCTTTAACCACTTCGGTGTTGGCATCGGCCTGCGCGGCAAACTGTCGGGCGCGCTCACCGGCAGAAACCATCCGCGCCCATGTCTGGCGCACATCATTTTCCACAGAGCGGGCTGCTTCGGCACGAGCCTCTTTCGCCTGCGCTTCACGGTTAATGTGTTCGCGAACGCGGGCATTATCACCGCCGCCGCGATACAAATTCCAGTCCATGACCAGCAGAGCGGAAGCGCTGGTGTCACGGCCTTCAACGCCGTTCAGGTTTTTACCGTTACGGGCATTCAACTGCAGATCAACCTGCGGGTAAAAAGTCGATTTGGCACCTTCCATTTCGGCATGCGCGACAGCAATATCAGCTTCAAAGATATCGACCGTCGGGCTTTGATGCAGAGCAAGCTTCACTTCACGTTCGACATCCG
Source organism: uncultured Rhodospirillales bacterium (assembly GCA_965369185.1). Classification (GTDB taxonomy): domain Bacteria; phylum Pseudomonadota; class Alphaproteobacteria; order Micavibrionales; family Micavibrionaceae; genus UM-FILTER-47-13. Next base: position 3,572 of record CBDUPU010000025.1, on the reverse strand, counting down.
GGGACAGGCCATCGACAGGAACCAGCGGCATTTCCAGCTCGGCCGGAGGATCGCCAACTTCACGGATATAGGACGCTTCAGCAAGACGCAGAGACTCTCGTACAGACGCCTCGGTCGCACGGGCAGACGCCAAACGCGCCCGCGCCTGATCCATGTCCGCCTGCGTAGAACGGCCAGCGGTTGTGCTGTCCTCAATCTGCTCCATAATCGCGATATGATCGGCAACATTCTTACGTGCAATATTCAGCAACTCGCGCTGGCGAAGCACTTCCAGATATGCCTCGACAATGGCAAGGCCGGTCAGTTCCGCTGTTTCACGCACACGGCTGGAAGCAGACAAAACGCGCATTTTCTGGCGCTCGTTCTCATACTTGGTTTCCCAACCATCGAACAAGAGCTGCGTAAGGGTCAGCCCCGCCTCATAGCGCCACAGCTCCTCCGTATCGTCACCGACCCCGGCACGCGTCGCCGGATCATCGCTATGCTCAAAGCCGGTATCAGCCCTGAAATCAATTGAAGGCATATACAGCGCCTGTGCCTGACGTAACTCCTCGTCAGTAGCGCGGCGGTTATTCTGGACAACACCGGTTTCAGGGTTGGTATCAACACCAATCGCAACAACGTCGCGCAATCTCATAACCTTGTCAGAACCGGCTGCCGGGGTCATCGCATTGGCTTCATCTGCAGCCAGAGGCATTTCATTCAGCATCGCAGCCGGGCGCGCATCCATTACAACGGGAACGGTACTGTCTTCAGCACTCCCAACATCTTCCATTGCCCATGCGGCCGGAGCCAGAAGAGCAGTGCAAGAAACCGTCAGCACCCATTTTTTTACCTCAAACCGTGTCATAGTCCCGTCCTTCGCCAGAAGTTTAAATATTAGTTATTATGACCTTAATAGTTATGACCTTTTTTAACAGTATAAGCAAGTCTCTGCCGCAATTATCAATAACTTAGCTGGCCTTTCTAGCTGTTTCAAGGGCAACAGGCAAGCGAAAAGCCAGACGCCTTGCCCAACGCTAAAAATTACTCATAAAAATTTATTATGTAAAATGTGATGCGGCTCACAGTATCTTTCTCGCTCTGGTTGTTAAGATGGTAGTAAGGGGAAGATACCATGATTGATCTAAAGGAAGTCGAACGAAATATCGACCTGGCTTCCACTTTGTTAAAGGCGCTGTCCAATGAACGGCGGTTACGCATCATATGCGCCTTGTACAAAGGGGAAAAATGCGTCAGCGAACTGGAAAAGATAGTCGATTTAAGGCAATCAGCCTTATCACAACATCTCGCCCGGCTTCGTCAAGAAGGCTTGGTAGATACAAGACGCGAAGCCCAAATTATCTACTACTCACTCAGCCATGAAGCGACGACTATGTTACTGCGCACGCTTCATGATATTTACTGCCCGGGCGAAGAAGATTGCGCCAAAGGGCAAGCGCTTGGCGCTTGATTAACAAAAAACCGGGCGGATCTGACGACCCGCCCGGCTTTCACATTAGCGCTCCCGTTAGGAATGGTGGAGGGCTACTGTAAAAATCATTTATGCGACCAGCAAATGACCGCTGGTAACAAGATCATCGATGCTTTGGCCGCTAACACCTTCAAGTACGGCAAAGGTGGTACCGTTGGCGGCATTGCCCGAACCGGTCTGATCAAAAGACAGAACCGTATCGGTGCCATTATCGACAGCAAAAACAAATTGATCGATCGTGGCCTGTGTCGCGCTTGTGCCGGAAACCAGGAGCGACAGATCAAGTACGTCGCCTTCGCTCTGGTCAAAGTCCTTCACAGTATCAACGCCATTATCGGCAATGGCTTCAAACAGGAACGTATCGGCACCTGACCCGCCATACAGCACATCATTGCCAAGACCGCCGCGCAGCAGATCATTACCTTCCTGACCAAACAGCGTGTCATCACCGGCGCCGCCGACAAGCTCATCATGGCCGCCCTGACGGGTTTCACCAGTCGTGCTCACACTTTCTGTCGAAAGCACTTCAGCATGGGACTTGATATAAGCCAGCGTGTCCTCACGTGACCAGCCGGAACCGCTCTCAAGCTGCTCGAAAACTTCCCAGCCAGCACCTGCGATGGTGGACAGCCCTTTTTCGGCAGCCAGCGCATCCGTATTCAGCGTATCACCGAAGAGCAGATCATTGCCGGCACCGCCAACAAGGACATCATCACCAAGATCGGCAAGATTCAACAGCGGGTTAGAAGCCTGCAGCGCCGCATCGAGATCATCAACATCATTGACCGCAATCGGCGTACCGTCACTGTCAATCTGGCCGACCCGTGCAAGAGCAGTACCGCCGATTTCAATCCCGACGCCGATCACTTCGTCGCTCAGGGACTGGATCATGGCGATCTCGTTTGTACCATCAGCACTGCCATTCACCTGGTTCATAGAGGAGCCGGCGTTGCTATTAGCAACAACGTTGCCGTTATTATCGAGATAATAATTCGGCTGGCCATCACTAATGAAATAGCTGATTGTTTCAGCGCCGGCGATCGGGTCATTAGCACTGTTGCCTTGCAACCAGCTAATCGCGCTTTGCAACCCGGCCTCATAGTTCGTCCAGCCATCTTCAGGCAGGTTGTTCATGAAGTTAAGCGCATCCGCCAGGCCGTTAACATCCGTCACGGTAAAGGTGCCTGCTGCGTGAGCATCGGTGCTGAACGGCACAAGGTGGACCTTAATCTCGCCGTTATTATAAGCACCGAAATCATTCAGCAAATTGGATACAGCATCAACCAGCAGATCAAAACGGGAAGTGCCGTCGCTGCCGGTATTGGTCAGCATCGAGCCGGACACATCAAGCATCAGGACCACATTGTAGTCTTTCACCTGATTTTGCAGACCGGAGCCGCCAACATCACCAACCAGAACGTCGCTGGCAATTTTACCTGTGATAACCCCTTTGTCGCCGCCAACCCGGTATTCTGTGGTCGAGCCATTAGTATCATTGACATTCTCGCCAACAATCAGGGTCGGCATCACACCGTCCAGGCAAAGCTTCGCAACGGAGCTATCACCATCGCCATCGGTCAGCGTATAGGAAAACTCGTCTTTGATGCCCGAAGCCGGAATGTTCGTCAGGTTTGAGAACAAAGTGTACTCATACGAACCGTCCGCAGCGATTTCCAGCGTTCCGAAATCACCGTCGATCGAAACTGTACCGGTTGCAGGAACATCAACCTCATTACCGCCAAAAGCGATTTTGGTGACAAGGTTAGCAGCATCCTGGCTAAGATCATCAGCCGCACCGGCACCGCCATTCAGGCCGGTGATCACGTTACCTGAAGCCATACCGGCAAGCGGGTTGGTGCTTTGCAGCGCCGCATCGAGGTCTGCCGGGTTCTGTACATCAAGTGCCGAACCATCTGAATCAATGACATCCAGTCGTGCCATCGTTGTGCTGCTGACACCAATCCCGACACCGATCACTTCAGTACTAAGGGATTGCAGGGTCGCCACTTCGTTCGTGCCGTCGCTACCTGTGATTTCGTTCATAACGTCATTGGCAGAACCGCTCGCAGAATTGCTGGAGCCGCTGACATAGCGGTTC
>CBDUPU010000024.1:0-16877 GCA_965369185.1 uncultured Rhodospirillales bacterium | reverse complement strand
GCGAAAAGCGCCCAAAAAAATTCGACTCCGCCCGCCCCTAAAAAATAACAATGACCGACATGACCCAGAATATCGCCCAGCTTAAGACCGAACTGTCATCCATGATTGAGGCCGCCAACGACCTTGAGAGCCTCGAACAGGCGAAGGTCACCGCACTTGGAAAAAAAGGCCGAATTACCGACCTGATGAAAACGCTCGGCAAGATGACCCCGGAAGAGCGCAAAACCACCGGTCTGGCGCTAAACGAGCTGAAAGACGAGATCGCCGCGCTGATCGCGAGCAAGGAAGCGGCGCTGAAAAAGCAGGCACTTGACCAGAAGCTGGCGACCGAAACAATTGACGTGACGCTGTCGCCGCGCCCGGAGCGCAAAGGCCATATCCATCCGATCAGCCAGACGATGGAAGAGCTGACCACGATCTTTGCCGATATGGGCTTTATCGTTGCAGAGGGTCCGGAAATTGAAGATGACTGGCACAATTTCACGGCACTGAACTTCCCGCCCGGCCACCCGGCGCGCGAGATGCAAGACACGTTCTTCCTGCCCGAAGACGAAACAGAACAAGGCGAGCGCGCCAAAAAGCTGCTGCGCACACACACATCATCTGTGCAAGTGCGCCACATGATGAACAACAAGCCGCCGATGCGGATTATCGTGATGGGCCGTACGTACCGGTCCGATTATGACATGACCCATACGCCGATGTTCCACCAGATCGAAGGGCTGGTCATCGACGAAAACACGAATATGAGCCACCTTAAAGGGTGCCTGCGCGATTTCTGTGAAAGCTATTTCGAGGTTGAAAACCTGCCGATGCGCTTTCGACCCAGCTTTTTCCCGTTCACCGAGCCGAGTGCCGAAGTCGATATTGGCTGCTCCCGCTCTGAAGGTGGCCTGAAAATTGGGGCTGGTGACGACTGGCTCGAAATTCTCGGATGCGGGATGGTGCACCCGAACGTGCTGAAAAATTGCGGCATTGATCCGGACAAATATCAGGGCTTTGCCTTCGGTATCGGGATTGAGCGCATTGCCATGCTGAAATACGGTATTCCTGACTTGCGCACCTTTTTCGAAAGCGACACGCGCTGGCTCGACCATTACGGTTTTAGCCCGCTCGACCGCCCGAACCGTGCCACCGGAAACTCATAATCTTATTTGCATAATTCCTGAATCTGGAATAAGATACTCCATCTATAATGGTGGCGGTAATTATTAATGGATCAGCTTAAAAAAGCACTTAAGGATCGCGATCTCGCCGAAATCAGAAAAGCGATACAAGCGGCGCGCGCCCCGATACTGGAAGATTTTCGTACTGGCGGCATCACTGGCGCTACATTGACAAAACAGCTGAGCCGCATTACCGACGAACAGGTCACCATTTTTGCCGATCACTTCCTTGGCCAGTATAAAAACCGGATCGCAATGGTCTTTACCGGCGGCAACGGCCGCGGGGAAGTTCACCCCTATTCCGATCTCGATCTACTGACACTTGTGCCGGAAGAACTCCCTGCCGGTTTTGCAGAAGCCTATAGCAATTTTTATCAGGCCATTCACGATGCCGGTTTCACAAAGCCGGGTCTGATTGTCCGTTCTCCGGCAGACTGTACCGAACAGGCGCAGAAAGACCAGACGATCTGGACAAGCATGCTCGACCGGCGCTTTAGCTGGGGCGACAAGGCATTATTCGAAAGAATGGATCTGGCAATGGACAATCTGCGCGATGAAAAAGGCGAGATGCTGTTGGCCGAAAAGATTGAAGAGCGCGGCATTCGGCTCGGCAAAATGGCGGATTCACGCTATATGCTCTATCCTGACATTAAAGAAGGCCGCGGCGGGCTGCGCGATTATCAGACCGTTTTATGGATCGCACAGTCGCTTTTTGGCTGCGATGATATGGCCTGCTTTCTGGATAAGTCCCTACTTTCTGCCGAAGAAATGCGCCGGATTGAAAAAGCGCATGATTTTCTGATGACGGTACGCAGCCATTTGCACGCGATGCAGGAACGCCCGCAAGACCGTATTAATGCTGAAATTTTGCCATCACTGATCGCGCGCTACAATGAAAGCCGCCCCGATTCAAAGCCGGAGAACATCGAAAGCTTCATGCGGCTTTATTTCGGGCATACGCGCGAAATTGGCTTTTTCGCGAACATTGTCAGCGCCGCTGTGGAAGACCGGACAAGATGGAACGCCCCTACCCGCACAGTCGCCGAACATTTTGAGATTACTGACAGCCACATAAGATTTAAGGGCCGCATCGAAGATCCGATCGACATGATCCGCATATTTAAAATGGCGGATAGTCACGGTCGTAAAATCGATCACAGCGCCCTTCGCGCTATCCGCGCCCATAACGACATGATCGACGATGCGGTACGGGTTTCTCCGGAGGCCAACGCGCTGTTCATAGACATTCTAACCAGCGGCGAAAATGCGGCCGGGCTATTGCGGCAAATGCAGGAAACGGGGCTGCTACAGAAATTCATTCCCGGCTTTGCCCATATCGACATGCTAATGCAATTTGACCCGTATCACGAATATACGGTTGATGAACATATTTTTCACTGTCTCGAAGAAATGGCCGGACTGGAAAAAGGTGACCAAAGACATGCACCGCTCGCCACCAAAATTTTTGCGGCTACCGATGAAAATGACCGGCAGGCACTTTATGTCGCGACGCTTTTGCATGACATCTGCAAAAGACGCAGCGGCGACCATGAAAAAAACGGCGCAGAATATGTCCGGAAAATCGGCCCGCGGCTTGGCCTGAGCGAAGAGCAGACACAGCTCGCGAGCTGGCTGGTAAGCGAGCATTTGCTGATGTCCTATAACGCGCTTCACTACGACCCGTACGACCCGGCGACGATCGAGAATTTCTGCAAAAACATCCCGTCTGAAAAACACCTTAATATGCTCGTCCTTTTGACTACGGCAGATATTATGGGGGTCGGCCCCGGTCGCTGGAACTGGAACAAGGCGGCAAGTATTCACCAGCTATATGATAATGCCCGCCTTTATCTTGCCGAACAGGAATTAAAAGTCGCGCCGCAAACGACTTTGCCGGCAGATTACGTGCCGGGCGAAACACGTATAGAGATCGAAAACGACAAGGTGCGGGACGTAACCGTGGTTACCGTCATTACGCCGGACCGCGACGCGCTATTTGAAAAACTTACCGGAGCTCTTAGCCTGCTTGGCGGCAACATTCTGGACGCTTCGATTGAAACGACCCACGGCGAACCGGCAACCGCAATTGACCGGTTCACCATCAAAACGTCCTTCGGCGAGGCCTATGAAGAATACGACTTCGACCGCATCCGTAAAAAATCGACACCGTCCTGGCACCGGAAAGCGACATGAATATCGGCCACGATCTTGGTGTGATGACGGCCAAGCAAAAGAAATACAGCGCCTTTAGATTAAAACCGATGATCCGGTTTAACAATGCGGCCAGCAACGACAGTACCGTTCTTGAGATCGAGGCCCGCGACCGCCCGGAACTTTTGTATCAGCTTTCCCGAACATTTAACGCGCTCGGCCTCGATTTGCGCCGCGCTAAAATCACGCTTTACGGCCATAAGGCCGCCGATACATTTTATCTGCGTGACCGCGTCACAAAAGATAAAATCGATCCGAAGCGTTTCAGAGAGATCGAGGAGACGCTGGCCGAAAGCGCGGCGTTTTCGCCTGACTAAACCGCCTGCACCTTGCCCGTCCATCAACCGGTAAATGGATTGCCGCCCTGTGCGCAAACAGCTATCATTCCCGGCATGGATAACGCCCCAGAAATAACGATTGCACCGTTAAGCACCGATGATTACACGCGCTGGCTTGTGCTGTGGGATTCCAATAATCAAGGGCAGAGCAACCCCCTTATCACTGCAGAAACATGGAAACGGCTGATTGCGGCAGACAGCACGGTACACGGTCTGGTCGCCCGCTACGGGGGCGAGATTGCTGGATTGCTGCATTACATTCTTCATCCGGTAACAGGCCACATTCAACCGGTTTGCTATATGCAGGATGTGTTTGTTGACCCGGCATCACGGCGCAAAGGCATCGCAAGGGCGCTGGTGCACGAGCTGGCGCGGATCGGCAAGCAGGAACAATGGGCGCGTATATACTGGCTGGCCGAAAATGATAATGAAGCGGCACAGCAGCTTTACCGTGATATCGGCCTGAAACTTAATTTCTCTTTGCATATTCTGCCGCTTTAGGGACGAATATAACGGCAAAAATACGAAAAATTCTGGTGTCCTGCGCGGTTTCGCGCTACATCTAACTGGTTTTAAATGACTAACTGCTAAATAAATCAGGCTCATGAAATTCACATTAAGCTGGCTGAAAGATCATCTGGAAACGGATGCGTCATTACAGGAAATTACTGACAAACTGACCGCAATCGGGCTGGAGCTCGAAGGCGTTGAAGACCGCGCCAAAACCTTTGCCGCATTCAAAGTCGCCTATATTGAAAAAGCGGAAAAGCACCCTGATGCTGACCGGCTGAAAGTCTGTATCGTGGATACGGGCGAGGAAAAGCTACAAGTCGTATGCGGCGCTCCGAATGCGCGCGCCGGAATGAAAGGCGTTTTTGCGCCGGCCGGCAGCTATATTCCCGGCAGCGACATTACCCTGAAAAAAGGCGTGATCCGCGGACAGGAATCCAACGGCATGATGGTGTCAGAACGTGAAATGGGACTGTCTGAAGAACATGAAGGCATTATCGACGTCACCGATCTTGACCCTGAAATCGGCACGCCGATGGCGCAGATTTTCGGGCTTGATGACCCGATCATTGAAATCGGCCTGACACCGAACCGCGCCGATTGCACGGGCGTGCGCGGCATCGCCCGTGATCTGGCTGCTACCGGTATAGGCACATTGAAAGCGCTTGATACCAGCCCGTTTAAAGGCACCTTTGAATCCCCGGTCGGTGTGCGTCTGGATTTTGACGATGCCCATAAAGACGCCTGCCCGCTTTTCATCGGACGCTATATTAAAAACGTCAAAAACGGCCCCTCGCCGGATTGGATGCAAAAGCGCCTGACAGCAATCGGCTTGCGGCCGATCTCGGCGCTGGTCGATATTACCAATTACATGTCCTTTTGCCTTGGGCGCCCCTTGCACGTCTTTGACGCTGACAAGCTGAAAGGCGATATCCATGTCCGGCTTGCCCAAAAAGGCGAGAAACTGGCCGCGCTTAACGACAAAACGTATGAACTTGACGATTTCATGACCGCTGTTTGTGATGATAGCGGCGTGATCGGTCTTGGCGGCGTGATCGGCGGCGAGGATACGGGCTGCACGGAAGACACCGTTAATGTCTATCTCGAAGTTGCCTATTTCGACCCGATGCGCACCGCCAAAACGGGCCGCGCCCTGCAGGTCGTTTCGGATGCGCGTTACCGCTTTGAACGCGGCATCGACCCTGCCTTTGTCACACCGGCGGCCGAGCTTGCCACGCGCATGATCATGGATCTGTGCGGCGGCGAGCCGAGCGAGAATGTTGTAGCCGGGGCAGAACCGCAATGGCAACGCAGCATTCCGTTTGATCCTTCCTATACTGCGAAGCTCGCCGGCATCGAGATTGAAGCCAGCGAGCAAAAAGCCATCCTCGAGCGCCTTGGCTTTACGCTGTCCGGTGATCAGGTTCAACCGCCATCATGGCGCGGTGATATTGAAGGCCGCCCCGATCTGGTGGAAGAAGTCGTGCGGATTTACGGCTATGACAACCTGCCGGCGCAGTCGATGCCCAAGCTCAGCACCGTTACCCAGAATGCGGAAACACCCTCGCTGACACGTGCCCGCATGGCACGCTCCACCCTTGCTGAGCGTGGGATGAATGAATGCGTGACCTGGTCGTTTATGGGCGGGGAGCTTGCCAATATGTTCGGCGCACAGGACGCACAAAACGCGGCCAAACTGCAGATTCTGAACCCGATCAACGCCGAGCTGGACCAGATGCGTCCCAGTATCCTGCCGAACCTGATTGAGGCAAGCGGCCGCAACCGTGATCGCGGTTTTGCCAATAGCGCCTTGTTTGAAGTCGGGCCGGTATTCCAGTCCGCCAAACCGGATGGCCAGTCACTGATCGCCGCCGGAGTTCGCACCGGCAACACAGGGCCTAAACACTGGTCAGGTAAAGAAGCTGAACGGCCGGTCGATGCGTTTGACGTCAAGGCCGATGCGCTGGCAGCCCTTGAAGCCTGCGGCGGACCGGTCAAGAATTTACAGGTCACCCGCGATGCCGCTGAATGGTATCACCCGGGTCGTTCCGGCGCGTTCCGGCTTGGCCCGAATGTGCTTGGCTATTTCGGTGAACTTCACCCCGCCGTGCGTGAGCAAATGGGCATTCGCGAAAATGTCTGCGCGTTCGAGCTGTTCCTTGACCGTATCCCCGTGCCAAAGAAAAAAGGCGGCACGGCACGGCCATTGCTGGTGCTGTCACCATTACAGCCGGTCGAGCGCGATTTTGCCTTTCTGGTTGATGAAAGCGTTGAAGCGGAAAGCCTGCTGCGCGCTGTCATCAGTGCCGACAAAAAGCTGATTTCCGGTGCGGATATATTTGATATCTACACCGGCAAAGGGGTCGAGCCCGGCAAAAAGTCCGTTGCCCTTAATGTCACACTGCAGCCGCAAGACCAGACCCTGACCGATGCAGAGATCGAGGCCATTGCGACCAAAATCATAGAAAATGTCGTGAACAAGACCGGAGGACAGCTTCGAGGCTAATGGCAATCTATTATTGCATTAATGACGTCATTGACGCTCTCGAGGCTGCAGACGACAAGGCCGGCTTTAAAACGTTAATCCCCGTAAAGCTGGAGCCGCTGGATTGTCACGGCCACCGTGAAGACGCCTTTATGCTGTCCAGCACACCTAAGTTGCTGGATTTGCGTGAAAACAACGCCGCAGATCAATTGGCGCAGTTACTTCAGCAGGTGCCGCTCTATAACATCAATTTAGAGCTTATACTCGACGAAGCGCTGGCGGAACGGCATAGAAACCCTCAAATCGAAAAAGCGCTTGGTGCCGCCTTTGGCGACCAGCCACTACCAAACACGCTTAAACCGCAACAAGGCGGACCGGAAGCGATGGGCGGCGGCCTGAGACACCCGATGCTCGGGCATATGGATAGAACGGAACTTGCCGGAATTTATCTAGGATTTCTAAAAAAGCTGGAGCGGCATCGCGAGCATTATGAATTCGAGCGTAATATTCTCGGCAAGCATGCAAAACGTTTTGCCGAGCTGTATGACGGCTTTATCACTGACCGGGACGGTAAAGTAAAAGCAGAAATCCTGCTTGCGTTCGGGCAGCGCCTGGACCATGACCCCGGCCAGCCGCTCGAGAGCCACACGAAAAACGGTGAGAAACAAGCACAAAAAATGCGGATCGAGGATCCCGTCGAAGCGATCTGGGCTTGGATGGAAGCAGACAACCATCAAAAGCGGCGCTGCCGTGACCTGCACCGGGTCTTCCAGTTGCAGGGCCTGCCGCGCACGCCGAACTGGGTGCGGACAGACATTTTTTCATTGCTGGAAAAAGAAGCGATGAAGCAGGTTTTTTCACACAGCCTTAACGGCGTCACCGTAGAAGCTCTGGAGCATGCGCCCGCGCTTGAGCGCGCCCTGAGAAACAATGCTGCCGGACAAGTCGATGATTGCTTGCAGCAATTACTGGCACAAACCCTTAGCCCCGGAACGGCCTATGCCGGCGCTGCCGAGCGGTTTGTGACACAGGCAGAAAAGCGCGCCGCCGAAGCCACGCGCGCAGGGCTCCTATAACATCCCAAAGGCGCTTATTTGTCCTTTTCTTCCGCAAGGATATCTTTGCGGGACAACTTGCCGATCATTGTTTTTGGCAGCGGTTCGGTACGGATTTCAATCTGGCGCGGGATTTCTATTTTTGACAGCTTATCTTTCAAAAAGTCTTTTATGTCTTCACTTTTCAGCTCGCGCCCTTGCTTGGGCTTGATCCAGGCCTTGACGATCTCGCCACGCGCCTTGTCGGGAAGCCCTGCGACAATGCATTCCTCGACATTCGGGTGCAGATAGATCGCTTCCTCGACATGACGGGGATAGACGTTATAACCGTTGGTGATGATCAGATCCTTGATGCGGTCAACAATATAGTAATAACCATCAGCATCATAATGGGCGATGTCCCCGGTATGCAGCCAGCCATCCTTAAGCGCGGCAGCGCTTTCTTCCGGCTTGTTATAGTAACCTTTCATGACCTGGGGTCCACGAACGCACAGCTCGCCAGGTTCTCCGGGAGAACGCACCAGTTCGCCGGTTTCCTGATCAAACAGCTCGACAAGCGTGCCGGGTACGGGCATGCCGATAGAGCCCGGCTTGTTTTCGCCTTCAATCGGGTTGATGCAAACGACCGGTGCAGACTCGGTCAGGCCATAACCTTCAACAACAACGCAGCCAGTATTGGCCTCGAACGCTTTTTTGACCTCGACTGGCAACGGCGCACCGCCGGAAATACAAAAACGCAGAGATTTAAGGTCATATTGATCAAGGCGCTGATGGTTATTGATCGCATTATATATTGCCGGAACCGCCGGAAAGTAGTGCGGCTTTTTCTTCGCAATCAGTTTAAGCGTTTCGTCCAGATCAAAACGCGGCAGGGCGATGATTTCAAACGCGCAGCGCACCGCCATGTTCATGACACCGGTCATGGCAAAAACATGGAAAAACGGCAGAACACCGAGCATTTTCTCTTCGCCCGGACGCGCCTTGTAAAACCATAGCGCTGCCTGTTCGACATTGGCAACGACGTTGCCATGTGTCAGCACAGCCCCCTTTGGCACGCCGGTCGTACCGCCCGTATATTGCAACACGGCGATGTCATTGGCAGCGTCAATCTCTACCGGGTCCGGCAGGCCGTTATTATTAACCAGCGCGTCAAACATGATATAGCGCTCAGGATGCTCCAGACTGGCAAGCTCCTTCCCCTTTACCAAGCGGAACAGGATATTTTTTGGGAAAGGCAAAATTTTGGTGAAAGGGCAAATCACCAGTTTCTTGAGCCTTGTATCATGCAGCATGTCATGCATCTTGTCGTAGAGCATGGCGAGATCGAGCGTAACCATCAAATCCGTTTCGCTATCTTCGATCTGGTGCTGCAATTCGCGCGGCGCATAAAGCGGATTGTAATTAACCACCGTTCCGCCCGCTTTCAGGACGGCATAGTAGGAAATCAGGAAATACGGGCTGTTTGGCAAGAACAGGCCGACCTTGGTTCCTTTGCCAACCCCTTCATTCTGCAACCCCTTTGCCATTCGATTGACCAAAGAGCCAATTTCACCCCAGCTCCATTTCTTGCCGAGAAAGTCAAAAGCCGGACAGTTTTTATAATCGCGCACAGTGTCTTCAAGCGTTTCAAAAACAGGACGTACGGGGATTTGTGCATCCCATTGCAAACCTTGCGGATATTTTTCCAGCCAGGGCAGGAATGAAGATGCGTGTTCTGTGTTCAAATCGATTACCTCCGCCATAAAATAACTTGCTCTTACAAGTAAAAATTTATCTCTAATTAACAGTAACTTAATTCAAGTACTCAAGTACAGAGCAATCAAAGACTTATCATTTTCCATACAACAACAGATGAATACATGCATATAAGTATAAGACAAACAGTATATTCTAATATATCCATAAACTTTTTGTGACAAAACTCTGGCTTTTCATGCAAAAACCATGTAAATAGTACATAATGTCCGGCAATAATAATCATAAGCCAATGGATAAGTAATAGAGAAACGGGAATTATTTACTTGGATCAGATAGAGAAAGAAATATCGGTCACAGAGTCAGAAAAACCGTCGCCTACGCCCGTAAAAGCGCGACTTAAATGGTTTAACGGACCGAAAGGATTTGGGTTCGTCAACCCGGAGGACCGGGAGGACGTGGATGCGTTTTTGCACATCACAACATTGCAGGAAATCGGCATTCAGGCCGTTGGCGAAGGCGCGCTTCTATCATGCCATATAAATTACGGCAATAAGGGCGCCCATGTCATGAAGGTGCTGGAGGTTCTAGATGAGGGCCAATTGCCGGAGGGCGTGGCATCGGCACGATCACCACAAGACAGCGAACTTGGCCGCACCCAGGAAATGGAAGGCATCGTCAAATGGTACAAGCCTGAAGAAGGTTTTGGCTTTGTCGTACCGGCAGACGGCCTGAAAGACGTCTTTATTCACAAGACCTGCCTTGACCGCCATGAGATCGAAGAAATCCGCGCCGGTCAGCGCATGATGATGGTCTTTCGCAACGTCCCCAAAGGCCGCGAAGTCGTCAGCTTCAAAATGCTTGATGACACTAACTAACAAAAGCGATAAAGGCCCCATCGGGTCTTTATTTTTTCTGTTACGTCCGCTTCGCTATACGGGTCAGTCTTTGTTTAAGGCCCATCATTTTCGCGCTGTAAACTTCTCGTGCCATTAGCGCCGCCGGGGTTACGACCAGCGTCAGGACCGTCGAAAAAGCCAGCCCGAAGGCTACCGCGGTAGAGAGTTGCACCCACCACTGGGTTGACGGCGCGCCGACCGAAACACTGCGGCCGATAAAATCGACATTCATCTGCAGCACCATCGGCATCAGCCCCAAAATCGTTGTGATCGTCGTTAGTAGAACCGGGCGCAAACGCTGGGCGCCGGTGCGCAGGATCATTTCGCGCACATCCATTTTACCGGCATATTCGCGGCGCATATAATCGAACGTATCAATCAGGACGATATTGTTATTAACGATAATCCCGGCAAGGGCGATAACCCCGATCCCGCTCATGACAATGCCAAAGGGCTGTCCGGTGAGCATCAGACCGATAAACACGCCGATTGTTGACATGATAACCGCGGACAAGATCAAAAGGGCACTGTAAAAACTGTTGAACTGGGTGACGAGAATAATCGCCATAATAAACAGGGCAACGATAAACGCCTTCATCAGAAATGCCTGCGCCTCGCGCTGGTCTTCATCCTCGCCTTTGAATGTAATTTCAAGGTTGGGGTCGAATTCATTCCGGTGCGCTTCGATCCATGCCTTGACCTCTTCCACCCGCGCATTGATGTTGGTGCCTTCTGCGACATCCGCCTTGACCGTCATGATCCGGCGCTGTTCGCTGCGATTGATCGTGCCAACGGCCGGCTTGGCGGCACGCCGGATAAAGTTGCTGACCGGCACCGGCCCGTCAGGCCCTTCGATACGGACACGGTCAAGCTGATCAAGCGTGCGTTCATCCACCGGGTAACGAATGACGACATCAATCTCATCATCACTGTCATCGGGGCGATATTCGGCAACCTGCAGGCCATTCGTTACCATACGGACATACTGGCCGATTGTGGTGACATCAAGACCGAATTTCGAGGCCTGTGCGCGGTCGACCGGCAGTTCCCACTGGATACCGGGCAACGGGCGGCTATCTTCTACATCGACAAAACCACCAAGCTCCGTCAGGACGCCGCGCATTTTTTCAACGGCGGGGGGAATTAACTCAGGAAAGCGCGAGCCGATCTGAATCTGGATGTCCTTGCCGGTGGGCGGCCCGCCTTCCTGCTTCTGGGTCTCAATGTGAATACCGGCGATGCCAGCTGTGCGGGCACGGATATCATCCAGAATTTCATTGGCAGAGCGGCGCTTGTCCCAATCCATAAATTCAAGCTGGATCTGGCCTATGACGTCTTCGGAAAGTTCAGAGCCCTGCTGCGCCGCCTTGCCGGAACGCGTGTAAAAAGTTTTGATACCATCAAGGTCAAGGATACGGTTTTCGACCTCGCGCACCAGCGCGTCCTTCTCATAAATAGACAGATTTCCACGGGCATGAACCAGAACCGTTGCAACATCTGGCTCGATGTCTGGAAAAAACTCAACGCCCTTGCCCACTTTCCCGTAAACCACCTGAACGGTAATGAGCAGCATAAAAGCGCCAAGCAGAACAAGGCCGGGATAGCGCAGCGCTTTTTTCAAGATACCAAGATACCAGCCGGCTAAACCGGAAATATCATCAAGATTACCGCTTTCCGCCGCAGCCAGCGTTTTCATGACGGCAGGGTCGCTCGATGGTCCCGGCTTGCCGATCAGTGCGCCCAGAACAGGAACAAAAACCATCGCCATTGCCAGCGAGGCCGTAAGGACGCAAATAAGCGTTAGCGGCAGGTATTTCATAAACTCGCCGACAAGACCCGGCCAGAACATAAGAGGCGCAAATGCCGCCAGTGTTGTGGCCGTTGACGCGGTAATCGGCCAGGCCATGCGCTTTGCCGCAGCGCCGTACGCTTCACGCCGCGGCAGACCTTCCGCCATCTTACGGTCGGCAAATTCAGTGACGACAATCGCGCCGTCAACCAGCATCCCGACCGACAGGATGAGCGAAAACAGCACGACGATATTGACGGACAAACCCATCGTAAAAAGGACAAGGATACCGGTAAGAAACGCGCCGGGAATAGCGATACCGACCAGCCCCGCCGCCCGTACGCCCAGCGCCGCGACCACAACGATCATCACCAGCAAAATCGCGCTGATAACGTTATTCTGAAGGTCGGCAAGCATAGTACGGATTTGGTCGGAACGGTCCTGCGTATAACTGACCTTGACACCCGGCGGCCAATATTGCTGCTCCTCGGCAACAATGCGGCGGACATTTTCAATCGTATCGATGACATTTTCACCAGAGCGTTTTACGATTTCGATAGCAATCGCTCGCTGGCCGTTCAGCCGGGCGAAGTTTTCCGGGTCTTTGAAGTTACGGCGCAGCTCAGCGACATCGCGCACACGTATAACGGAATCGCCGGAGGTGCGTACCGGCATTTCGAGAATATCAGTGACGTTTTCAAACAGCCCCGGCACCTCGATGGCAAAGCGCCCGGCGCCGGTGTCCAGACTACCGGCTGCGACCAGCTTATTCGAACGGTCGAAAAACTGCAGTATCTCGATACCGTCAAGGCCGTAACTTTCAATCAGCGCCGGGCTGATAATAATCTCGACCTGTTCATCGCGGTCACCCGCGATACCTGCTTCAAGCACAGAAGCCAGGCCTTCAATTTCATCCTGCAAATCACGCGCAAGACGCAGCAAGGTGCGCTCCGGCACATCACCGGACAGTGTCACCACCAGCACGGGAAACAGGCTGAAATTAACCTCGGTGACTTTCGGCTCGGTCTCCAGCGTGTCCGGCAGTTCGGGGCGAACCTGATCAATCGCTTTTTGAACATCGTCCTTCGCCTTGTCCTTGTCAAACCCGGCGAGAAACTCCAGCAAGACGTGGCCGCCGCCCTGATAAGCCGTGGACTTGATTTCCTTGACGCCCTCGATGGTCGTCAGCTCCTGCTCGACAGGGCGCAGCAACAGCCGCTCGGCATCTTCGGGCGAGACGCCTTCGAGCGCCATGGAAACATAAATTTGCGGGATATCAATATCCGGCTCAGATTCCTTGGGGATGGTGATATAGGCATAGACACCTGCCATCAGCAACAGCACCAGAATACTGAGCACCGTACGCGTCCGGCCAAGCGACGCTTCTATCAGCGGCGCCATCACAGCAGACCGTCACCTTCAGCCAGCACCGGCTTCACCTGTTGTCCAGGGACGACAAAATCCTGCCCGACCGTGATTAAATTAACCGTATCCGGCAACCCACCAACCAGCATGTATTCTGCGTAATCCGCCACAATGCGCACCGGTGCGAAACGAACCGTTTCAGTATCGTCAACATATTTAACACCGACCTGGCCGACATCATTCAGCGCCAGGACCGACGGTGAAATTTTATGAACGTTTTTTGCCGTTCCGGGAATGCGCAGCTGTGCCGTCATGCCCGCTACGATCTTGCGTTCCGGATTAGGGATCGACACTTCAATCTCAAAGGTGCGGGTCTGCGCGTTGGCTGCCGGGGCAATATAAGTGACCGTTCCTTCCGCGCGTTCATTATTAAACAACTCCGCCGCCGCCTTGGCGCCGCGGCTGATCTCCAGCACCTGCTGTTCGGTAACAAAACCGCGTACAGCAACCGGATCCAGATCAACGATACCGAACAAGGCATCGCCTTCTCGCACATAATCGCCGACCTCAATCTCCTGCCCGTACAGCACACCAGCAAAAGGCGCGGTGATTGAGGTATTTTCAAGCTCAAGCTCGGCCTGCTTCAAGGTAGCACGGGCCTGTTCCATGTCTGCCTGCACTTGGGCAAGCCTGACATTGGAGCCCAGCCCCTTACTCTGGAGCGATTTGGCTGCGTTGAATTCTATTTCGCGCTGCTGCAGTCTCTGGCGCGCCTCGGCGACACGTGCTTCGCGATCACGAGTTTCAAGGCGGGCGATCACCTGGCCATCTTCGACGAGTGCGCCCTCTTCCTCCACGATTTCCATGACCTGCCCAGCGATTTCGGCTTTCAAAACGACATTGCGTGCAGGGACGGTCCTGCCGGTAAGGACAATATTGTTAACGACAGGGGCAGCCGTACTGGCACGGACGCGCACTTCAGTCCGCTTTTCAGCAACTTCTGTGTCATTGACTTCAGGAGCCGTCACGGAAGCGCTGCTATCAGGGGGCAGAACAACGCCCGAGAGCACCCACAGCGTTGCCGCCACGGCGATAAAGGTTGCAATAATATATGAATTTTTCATGTCTGTGCGCCTTCTCACAGCAATATAACGTCATTTGCCGCCTATTGGTACTCGTAATACATTATCGGTGTCAGAGCGCCCATGCAAAAGCCGCCCTGCATAAGCAGCGCGGCTTTACAAAATTCCAGAAGGCGAGCGGTTAAGCGGAAGCCGCTTCCTTGATGTCTTCCTCGGATTGCTTTTCTTCGAAATCTTCGGCTTGCAGAATGCGGTTTCTGGTTGCTGCCTGATATGCGACTTTTGCGTGCTCTCCGCAATAAGGCAGACCGGCAATAGAAGAACAGCCACAGAAACGGAAGTCAGCTTCTTTCGGATCACCGATCGGCCAACGGCACATTTTATCTTTCAATTCGTAAAGCTGGACGCCCTTGATCTTCATATCAAAAACAGCGGTGTCATTTGCGACTTTGCGCGGCTGCGGCTTGTCCTCGACAACTTTGACGACCGGCTTTTTGTTATTTTGCTGGATCGGCGACAGGCGATTGGAAAGCTTCAAACGGTGTGCTTTACCGATAACGGCGTTTCTGGTTACGCCCCCGAGTTCCTTGGCAATCTCTGCCGCTGTCTTACCCTCACCCCAAAGTTTCTTTAAAAGCGCAACGCGCTCATCGGTCCAACTCATGCTTCCAAGCCTCTTGATTTTAAAACCACACACAAACCAGTAGAACCAGGACAAAGCCCTGATTTAAAAAGAAAATATCTTACTCAATTTGAATAGAGGTTACTCTAGCAGGGTCTGTTTTTTATGCCACTTCAAACGGGCAATTTATTTTGATTATCCACAAAAATTCAAAAACTTTTCCTGACCGATTCGCAGCCCTTGATTTTCAAGGCCGCGATACCGGGAAACATTCAGAAAATTTTCAGGCGGAGTAATCCAAACCCCAAATGTGGTATTGTTCGGGGTCATCACTCCAGTTTTCCTGAAGCTTGACGAACAGTTTGAGATGTACGCGGGTTTCGAGAATATCTTCCAGTTCGGCGCGCGCGGCTTCACCGACCTGCTTGATCTGGTTGCCGCCTTTGCCGAGAAGAATACCTTTATGAGAATCCCGGGAGATCAGAATGACCTGACTGATCTTGACACTGCCATCGTCAAAATCTTCCCAGCTTTCTGTCTCTACCGCCAGCCCGTAGGGCAGTTCCTGATAAAGACGATGGAACAATTTTTCGCGGGTAATTTCAGCGGCCAGAAGGCGCATCGGCATGTCGCTGACCTGATCTTCAGGGAACATCCAGGGACCTTCCGGCACTTGCCGCGCCAGCCATTTCAATATGTCGTCAGCACCATAGCCGCTCAGCGCTGAAACCATGAAAGTCGCCTCGAAACTGATCTGCTCGTTCAGCTTGACTGTCAGGGAAAGCAGCTTTTCCTTGGCGATTTTATCGATCTTGTTCAGGACAAGAATATAACGGCCCTTATCATCTTCTTGCTGCAGGCGCTTGATGATTGCTTGCGTATCGGAATCCAGATTTTTTTTAGAAGCATCAACGACCAGCATCGTCAGGTCAGCTTCCGCCCTGCCCTGCCATGCTGCGGCAACCATGGCCTTTTCCAGCCGTTTTTTGGGCGCGAAGACCCCCGGCGTATCAATAAAGACTATCTGGCTGTCGTCTTTCAGGGCAATGCCACGCACCAGCGTACGGGTCGTTTGCACCTTGGAAGAGACAATACTGACTTTGGTGCCGACCAGCTCATTGATAAGAGTTGATTTACCTGCATTCGGTGCCCCTAGCACCGCAACAAATCCACAACGCTGCATTAACTCTCCATTTCTATCAGGTGGGCCAGCAGCATCGCAGCTGCATCTTTTTCGGCTTTACGCCGCGAACGGCCTTGCGATGTCCAGGGCGGGTAGCCCTCTACGCAGACTTTGATTTCAAAAGTCGGGGCATGATCAGGACCATCGCGGCCAACCAGCTCATAACTCGGCAGCGGCAACCCGCGGCCTTGCGCCCATTCCTGCAACGCGGTTTTAGGGTCTTGCGGCGGCTCTTTCATAATATGGATCGAATTGCCCCACAGACGCTTGATAACGCGGTCACATGCGGCTAGCCCGCCGTCAATATACATTGCGCCAATGACCCCTTCCAGACCATCCGCGAGAATATTCGCGTTCTCGGCGCCGCCGGCGGCGCGCTCGGCATCGGAAAGCTGCATCACAGAGCCAAGGCGTACGAGCCGGGCAAGTTTTGCGAGCATGCGCCCTTGTACCAGCGCAGCGTGGCGCGTTGCGAGA
>CBDUPU010000023.1:0-16893 GCA_965369185.1 uncultured Rhodospirillales bacterium | reverse complement strand
CTTTACCAAGCATATTAAAGAACAGATTAAAGATAAAACTTTCGTGCTGATTACGCACCGTCAGAACCTGCTCAGCCTTGTTGACCGGCTTATTCTTGTCGATCAGGGAAAGATTATCGCTGACGGGCCGCGCGACAAAGTTCTTGCGGCGCTGGCGCAGGGTAAGGTGGAGGTGCCGAAAGGCTAGGGAGTGCGCATGGCAAAATCCGAGACCGAATTTATGAGCGAACTGGAGGCGGCCACACGGCTGAAGCCCCATATTGCCGCAAATATTTTTCTGCTCGCGATCCTGTTGCTCGTTGTCTTCTTTGTTGTCTGGGCCAGCTTGTCCAAGGTCGAAATAACAACGCGCGGTTCGGGGCAGGTCGTGCCGTCGCAGGAAATTCAGGTCGTGCAAAGCCTTGAAGGCGGCATCCTTTCAGAGTTGCTCGTCCGTGAAGGGGATCTTGTCGAAAAAGGCCAGATTCTGATGCGCATTAGCGATGTCGCATTTTCATCCGAGGAGCGCGGCGTTGAAGCAAAGTCGCTGGGCCTGCGGGCGAAAAAGGCGCGGCTTGATGCCGAAGCTGCCGGTGTCGCGTTTAACTTGCCGGAAGATATTGCCAAAAATGTACCGCAAATCGCTGCGAACGAGACCGCCCTGTACAATTCCCGCCAGCAGGAGCTGGCCAACGCCAAGGCGATATTGGATGACAAGATCAATAAGGCTGAAGCGCAGATCGCCGAAACCAACGCCGATATCAAGCGTATTAAAGATAGCCGTGGCCTACTTTATAAAGAACTCGAAATTACCCGCCAGATGGTCGCGCAGCGTGCCGTCCCCAAGCTGGAGGAAATCCGTTTGCAGCGCGAAGTGAGCGACCTGAGCGGCCAGCTTAAAGCCAATGAGGAAAAGCTGGTTGGCTTGCAGGCCGAGCTTAGCGCGTCAAAACGTGAGCTGCAGGATCAGGACGACAAGTTCCGCTCTCAGGCGCTCGGTGAGCTGAACGAGGTCGAAACCCAGATCCGCCAGCTTGAGGAAAGCCTTAAATCAATTGGTGATCGCGTCTCCCGCGCCGAATTGCGCGCACCGGTCACGGGCATTATCAATAACATTGCACTGAAAACAATCGGCGGCGTTATTGAACCGGCGCATAAGCTGATTGAAATCGTGCCGGTAGATGATGAACTTAAAATCGTCGCCAAAGTGCGCCCGAACGAGATTGCCTTCCTGCATCCCGGCCAGCCGGTGAAGGTCAAGATTACCGCTTATGATCCGCAGCGTTACGGCAGCCTTGACGGCCAGTTGGCCCGGATTGGCGCGACAAGCGTTACCGACCGTGAAGGTAATATCTTTTTCGAGATCGAGGTGCGTACCGATAAAAACTATCTCGGCACCGAAGATAATAAATTGCCGATTACCCCAGGTATGGTGGCGCAAACCGAAGTTATTACCGGCAAGCGCACGATTATGGAGTATTTGATGAAACCGGTGCTTCGTGCGCGAGACCGTGCACTACGTGAACGCTAAATCATGGACGTATGAGCAAATTACTTACAAATCGCTGGCTGCATACTTTGATTCTGCTGGGCCTTTTGGTCGGCTCTGTTCTGGTGCGTGTCAACGATTATAACTGGATCAAGTCGCTGCGCTATATGGCGTTCGACACATATAACCAGCTTCATCCCCGCCCGCCGACGGATATGGTTGTACTGGTTGATATTGACGAAAATTCGCTGCGTTATGAGGGGCTAGGCCAGTGGCCGTGGCCGCGTACGGTCATGGCGGACCTTGTGACGAAACTTGATGAGCTCGGCGCGAAAGTCGTTATCTTTGATATTGTTTTTGCAGAAAAAGACCGTACGTCGCCCGAGCAGTATTTGAAAACAGTAGGCGCAAAATATGATGTCGCCGAACTGCAGCAGCAACTTTCGCAACTGCCGGGCAATGACGAGCTCTTTGCGCAGGCAATTCGCGATGCGGGTAATGTCGTCACCGGCTTTACCCGCGCAACGACTTACAAGTCGGACCAGCGCGAGCCGCATCTGTCGCAGCCGATACAGATAAAGCGCACCGCACGGGATATTGTTCAGCACCTTGAGCCGATGCTCGGTGTTTCCACCAACCTGACGGAAATAAGCAGTGCCGCTGCCGGTAATGGCAGTTTCAGCGTTTCGCCTTCTGTCGATGGTCTGATCCGGCAGGTGCCGCTACTGCTTAGATTGCTGGACGGAACAGTGATCGAGGAAGAGCAGCGCGTTAAAGCTGTTTATCCTGCCCTGTCGGTGGAAGCGCTGCGGGTGATGCAGGGGGCGAAAACCAATATCAAGCTGCGTGACGTCCCGAATGCCGAAGCAGGATTTTTTGACCCTCCCTATAAAATGAAAATCGGTGAATATGAAGTGCCACTTAATAAAGACGGCAAATTCTATGTTTACTACAGGAAAGGGCAGGCGGAGAGCTATGTGCCTGCCTGGAAAATTTTCAGCGGCAGTGTCGATGAAAGCGCGATCCGTGACAAGATCGTTATCATCGGAACGACTGCTGAAGGCTTGCGCGATATTCGTTCAACTCCGCTCGATCTGTTTATTACCGGCTCGGAAGTTCATATCAACGTCATGGAACAAATCCTGACCGAAAACTTCCTGCTCCGCCCCGGGCCGCTGGAAGGCGCAGAGCTGATCTTTATTTTCCTGATCGGGATGCTGATCATTTTCTTCGCCCCGTTTATCGGCGCGATTTTTATGGCGGCCTTTACCCTGACCCTGATCGCGGCAATGGCTTTCACATCCTGGTATATGTTCGAAATATACGGCCTGTTGCTCGACCCCGTTTACCCGAGCCTGTGTCTTTTTACCCTTTTTGTCATGTCTTCGCTGCTGACCTATATCCGCACCGAAGCAGAACGTAAGCAGGTGCGTGAGGCCTTTGGCTTCTATATTTCGCCCGATTTCATGGAAGAACTGACCAAAGACCCTGAAAAGCTCAAGCTCGGCGGTGATACGCGGGAACTAACCGTGATGTTTACGGATATCCGGAACTTTACCTCGATCTCTGAAACCATGTCGCCGGAAGCGCTGATCCAGCTCATGAATGACTTCCTGACCCCGATGTCGGATCTTGTCATGAATAATCGCGGTACAATCGATAAATATATGGGCGATGCGATGATGGCCTTCTGGAATGCGCCGCTGGAGGATGAAGCCCACGCGTCCCATGCTTGTGCCACGGCCCTGAAAATGAATCAGGCGCTGGAGCCGATCAACGAAGCCCTGCAAAAGAAAGCGGAAGAAGAGGGCAAGCCCCCCTTGTTTCTGGAGGCGGGGATCGGCGTGAATACCGGCATCGCCAGTGTCGGAAATATGGGGTCAAAGCAGCGCTTTGCCTATTCGGCGCTGGGCGATACGGTGAACCTTGCTTCGCGCCTTGAAGGTCAGACCAAACAATATGGCGTGCGCATCCTGATCGGTGAGAAAACCCGCAGCAATGCCCCTGAATTTGCCACGCTTGAACTTGACCTGATTCGGGTTAAAGGCAAGAAAGAGCCGGAGCGTATTTTCGTGCTTCTCGGCGACAAGGAAATGCAGGAAAGCGAGTATTTCCGGGGGTGGAAAGCAAAGCACGATGCCATGATGGAGGCCTATCGCGGTCAGCGCTTTGCCGAAGCCTTTGAGCTTGCCGCAGAATGTCAGGCGATTTCCGGAGATGGTATGACCGGATTTTACAAGATGTTCATGACTCGTCTTGAGGAAATGAAGGCCAACCCGCCGCCGTCAGACTGGGACGGCGTGTTTGTTGCCACCACCAAATAAAAAACGCCCCGGTCTTGGGGCGTTTTCTTTATTTGTTTTTCGCTGTGTAGTGACGCTTATGTAACGATCAGCGTACCGTTATCGACCAGCGCTTGTTCGTCTGTAAGGCCGGTCGTGTTGTGAATGGCGGCAAGGGTTCTGAAGTTATCACTGCCGCCATCTACGTCAACTGCGACAAAGCTGTTGGTGCCGTTGTCGGTAATGCGAACAAAGTCGGTAATGGCATCGGTCAGCGGATCATAAGCCGTCAGAAGGTCTGAAATATCGATTTTATCACCTTCGGCCATGCTAAAGTCGCGGATGCCGTCAATTTCAGTCACTGCGGGGCCTGAGAAGACAAAAGTGTCTGCGCCTTCGCCACCATAAAGGTTGTCAACGCCGATGCCGCCTTCAAGAATGTCATTACCTGCATCGCCGTATAGGGTGTCTCTACCGGCATCGCCATAAAGAATGTCGTCGCCTTCGCCGCCGCGGATAATGTCGTTGCCGTCACGGCCTCTGATTTCATTGTCGCCGGCATCGGTGGTGATTTTGTCGTCGCCGATTGTACCGATAACATCAAGCGCGACATCTTGCGGTGCATTGAATTCAAAACCGGTAATAATGCCGTTCGCGTCTGACAACGGAACAAGCAGGCCTTCGCTATACATCAGGGCGGTGTAATCGTCCCCGGATTCGCTTTGAATTGTCGCTTCGTCAACATCGTCAGCTGCAGTGCCGATCAGCGCGTCAAGTGATGACAGGTCCAGAATGCTGGGGGCTTCCGGTGCCGGCTCAGGCTCGGGCTCGGGCTCGGGCTCTGGCTGAGGGAAAAGCTTGTCAAAAAGGTTCTTTAAGAAATTTCCCAAAGCTGAATTGATATCAAAAAGATGAGTGAAAAATTTATGCGCGAAATCTTCATTATAGTGCCGCTTAAACATAGCCCGAAAGCTCCTCTACTAGTTTGTTTTAAAAAGCAAAGGGGTGGTTTAGCAGAATTTCGGAAAATGCGCAAACACTTTTGGGTTGCAGGGCAGGCGCACGGTTGGCGCCTGCGAATTTGTTTTTAAAAGAGGGTGATTATATTACATCGACATTGTTGTTTGTAAACAGTGCCTTATCGATTTCGAGCGTATAGCCGCCCATGCCATTGACATCGTTAAACTGCCAAACGGATCCGCCGTCAGTGACACCGGAAGCGCCGATGGCCGTTTGAACCGCCGTTGTGCTGTCAGGTGTGCCGGAGCTGTCCGCAGCGTTCATGTTGTCGATTTTAAGTGTCTGTGCCGCCGCATTGGCTGCGGTGATGGTCAGGGTACTTGTGTCGCTGCTCGATAATAGGCCGATGATATTTTCCAGCGAAAGCGTGAGAACGCTGCTGGAAGATCCGATTGTCAGCGCTTCCACGTGGGTAATGTCGTGGTTGCCGAAGCTGCGCAAATCAAGGTTGGTTTCAACATTGATTGTATCGTTACCGGTGCCACCATTGATTACATCGAAATTGCCGTTATTGAGAGTGAATGTATCATTGCCCCCAAAGCCGAACATCGAAATGTCGTTTTGAGCGCCGTCATCAAAGATGTTATCAGCATTGTTCCCAACCAATGTCTGTTCGATGTCGCTAGCCTGTAAATTGTCTGCAGAGGCATCGGTGTCATCGGCAGAATCATCGGTGACAATGTTACTGCCAAGAACGACCTGGCCGCTATCGATCAGCGCTTTCGAGATCCATAGCTGCTGGCCGTTATGGTCGAAGCCGTAATAATTTGTGTCGCCGGAAGGGTCGGTGATCCGCGCATTAAATGCGTGCAAGTGCCCTTCGCCGTCCTGATGGGTTTGCCAGTCATTGTCGGTCAGAATGCCAAGCGGTCCGTCGAAGCCCGGCAGCTCAATGGCAAAAATGTCATTGCTGTCGCCGTTAATCTTGGCAATGCCGTCAGGGCTGTCGCCCATCATGTCAAAGATATCATCCATGCCGAGTACGACAGTCTGCGCTGTGCCACCGGCATAGTTTATGGCCTCAATCCCGTTGACACTCTCGCTGCCAAGGTTGGACAGGTCTAGCACGCTGCCTGCTGCCCCTTGGAAGTTGAGTGTATCAAAGCCGGTGCCACCGTCGATCTTAAAGAATTGATCATCATTGATAACGACTTGGTCATTTCCGGCGCCGCCCAGGAATGTGGTCCCGGTTTTGCCGTTATTCATCAGCGTATCATTACCGGTGCCGCCGACTAGGATTTGTAAATTGGCATTTGCCTGAATGGTGTCGTCGCCGCCTTCGCCCAGAATATAGTCGCTTACGCCGCCTTGCCCGCTAATGCTTTCGTTTGTGGCATCACCGACAAAGGCTGGGGTAAAGCTGGGGCGGCCGAAGATGATCATCGCCTCGCCGTCTGCGCCGTCGCTGCTGCCGTCAATAACGGTATCCATGTCCGGTGTCGTGATAACGATATCTTCAAAACCGTCGCCGTTAATATCTCCGGCGGCGCTGATTTGAAGGTCGAAGTTCGATACGTTGTTATCGGCTCCGGCTCCGGGAATCTGGTAAGTCATCAGAAAAGCGTTCGCAGGATCGTTTAGGCCGGCGCCGAGTGTGCTGTTATCCAGCGTGCCGGTTGCGCCGCCGTAAACGACATAGACATTGATCATATCGCCGTTACCGGACGTGTCGCGCATCGCCACGACAAAATCGTTGAACCCGTCAGCGTCAAAGTCATTGACGGCACCTGCGCCAACGATTTCACTGCCTGCTGCTGCAGCAATTTGCAGATCGGCGCTTGCGAAGGTTTTGCTGCTGGCTTTGTTGTACGTATCATTGCCAAAGAAAATCCGGATATCATTGTCGCCGGCAATCGCAATATCGCTGATCCCGTCGCCGTCAAAGTCGCCAGTGTTATAAAGCGGAATGTTCTCATCGGTGTCCGTGATGCCGGAGATCTCCATAAAGGTGGTGTTGTCCGTAAGGTCAAGCCCCATCTCTCCGCCAAAAACAATGGCAACGCTGTCGGCGCCCGGCATACTAACAATGAAGTCTTCAAAGCCGTCATTATTGAAGTCACCGGCAGAAGAAACATTTGTACCGGCAAGGTCGCCGTTGGCGGCGCCATCAATAGCAATGCCGGGCGAATGCATATCGATCGTTTGCAGGTTGTTGGCGTTGTTCGCGTCCAGAACATAGGCAAAACCGTCGGCTGCGACAATCGCCTGTACATCGGAAAATGCGACGTTGGTAATGGTATGCTCAAGTACCGGGCTGGCCGGATCCTCAATGTTTACGATCATGATGCTTGCCGTAGCGCCTTTATCAACGACCATGATTGCCATGTCATGTTCTACGTAAACATCCATCACGCCGGCAAATTCTGCGTTGACAAAATTGCTGACCAGAGCAGGGTTCGACGGATTTGATGTGACGTCGAAGATGCTTAGTCTGCTGTTTACACCATCGTTTGTCACCGCGAATAAATGGCCATCTTCCATGTCAATGTCAGTGACGTTGTTAAGGGCGTCAAAATTACCGAGCGAAGGTGTCCCTCCCAGATTGTTGACTGTTTGGATGCCGGTTGGCGTTGCGACGTAGGCATAATTGCCATTCAGCAGGACTTCGCTGGCGTTGAACAACGCGGCGTCACTGAAATAGGTTCTTGCTGCCCCCGGGCTGGCCGGATCAAAGATTGTTAGCGAGCCGTCAGTGCCGCCATTATTCTTATTGGGCGAGAGAGCAACGCCGATGCCTGTGTGGAAATCGACATCGATACTAACGACGTTATTAAATTCCCCGGCCGCATCGCCGATAGAAACCTCACTGATCATGTTCCCTGCGCCATCAATCTCCAGCCGCGAAATATTGTCGTTACCGGCACCGTTTCCGGAAGCGATAAAAACAAAACTCTTGCCGGAATCGTGGTCAAAAGCGAGCGTTACCGAAGTGGCGTTAAGGCCGCTTGTCCAGGAATCCAGAAGTGAAGGTGTGTCCGGATTTGAAACGTCAAACAGCTTTACGCCGCTATCGCCGGCTACTGCCATGAACCGGTCGCCATCATCTGTTAAAATGGCACTGTCTTTGGCGCCTGTGCCAACACCTGTTTCATTGGTTTTCAGCGTCTCGCCATCATTGAATTTGCTTGCGTCTTGCGTTAACGGGCCGCTTGGGGTGCCAAACAG
This sequence comes from uncultured Rhodospirillales bacterium, assembly GCA_965369185.1. GTDB lineage: Bacteria > Pseudomonadota > Alphaproteobacteria > Micavibrionales > Micavibrionaceae > UM-FILTER-47-13. Next base: position 8,958 of record CBDUPU010000023.1, on the reverse strand, counting down.
AATAAAGGCGCCGCCTTCATTGGTTGACCCGCCATCCATACCTGGCGCACCGACCAGAATGTCATCGTACCCGTCACCGTTGATGTCGCCGATAAATGACACGGACTTGCCAAGCTCGTCTCCGAACGCAAAGTTGGCGCCATCAAGTTGCAGCAAAACGCTGCCTGTAGAACCGTCCACGACCTGCGCGTTGCCGGTCATATTCGAGCTGCCGCCAGTGTCGGCGCTAGGCGCGCTTATCACATAATCAAGGACGCCGTCGCCGTTGAAATCGCCATAACCGCCCAGCGTCATGTCATTCGTATTCCCGTTGCCGCTGAAGAAACCGTTCTGCTCGGAAATTACCGTGCCTGTAAGGTTTGGCAGCGTGTCGGAGGTAAATCCGCTGGCTTGTCCGTTCAAAATAAAGACCCGGCCATTACCGGATGCGTTGGTTTGCTTGGTAAAGGCAAGGTCATCAAAGCCGTCACCGTCCACATCGCCAATTGCCGCAACGGAGTGGCCGAATCCTTCATTGTTGTCGTCAGTGATTTTAAAGCCGTCTGTGCCGCCAAGCGCGTTCAGGTCAAGGCCGACCAGGCCAGGGGCCGCACCGGTCACGCTCATACCGCTAATGCCGCCGCCGCTAACGTCTTCGATCCTGACAGTGCGCGTGCCGTCTGTATATTCGACCCAGCTTGCACCCGAAGAGTCCGCGCCCCAAGTGCCGGAAAGGGCTGTAAAATCAAGGTTTAGCGTATCGCTATTATCAATTTTAATGGTTAGCAGATTGCCGTCATTATTGTTGATCATAAAATTTTTCAGATCGATATTGACCGTATTGGTCATGCTGTTCTGAAAATCATATGTTTCAACGCCGGTAATAATGTCCTCAGCGCCATCGGGGTTCAGCGTGATCGTGCCGCTTGAAGAAAAGCTCAGCGTATCAATATGAGCAGCGCTATCACCGCCGATGATTTTCTTGGCAGTGCCGTCCGCCGCCATATCAAAGGTGCCGGAGTTAATGGTGAAACTGTCGGCCCCGTCGCCACCATGCATTTCAAAGCCATCGGCATTACCGCCATTATAGCTAAGCGAATCGGCGCCGAGCCCGCCATGCAGAATATCGCCTGCCCCGGCGGTCATTGTGTCTCCACCGCCGCCGCCATAGGCCGTTTCGGCAGCCGTGCTGCCGCTAAGATTAATTGTGTCGCCGGAATTGGAGCCTTTGAAGATTTCAAAGCTGGTCAGCGTATCTGTATCGGTTCCTGTCGCCGTCCACGATCCTGCGCTGTAGCTGATATTTACGGCGCTGCCAAGGGTGCTGCCGTCATAGGTGTCGTTACCTCCGCTGCCATCAAGTGTCATAGCGCCGTCACTGTCGGTGGCGATAAATTTATCGTCACCCTGTGAACCGATGATCGCTTCAAATTCACTGAAATTGTGAACGGTGCCGCCATTAATCGTGGCATCGCCAGCGGCAAAATCAAAATCGACGGTGTGGGTATTATTTAGCGCGGAATAATACAGAGAATCGGTGCTGCCGCCGGTGCCGCCAAAAAGGTCATAGGCGAAAGTGCTGTCGTTAATGACAAAGTTATCAGCGCCGGTGCCGCCTTTAAATATCTCAACGTTTTGAACGTTGTCGGTTTCACCGCCGTCAACAACTGTATCGGTAGAGCCGTCACCCAAATTATAGGTCCTGTCATTGGCCGTGCCGGAAGCATCATAGGTGTCGTTGCCGTTGCCGCCGTCGATCGTATCGTTGCCGTCATTATCATTGACGGTAATCGTATCATCGCCGTCATTGGCGTTGATAATGTCATCGCCTATACCGCCGTTGAGTGTATTGTTTAATGCGTCGCCGATAATGTTGTCATTATCGTCGATGTCAGTAACGTTGATCGTAAAATTCTGGTCACTGAACGTACCATCGGTCGAGGTCGCCCGTACCGTGATATTGTGGCTTGTGTTGGTTTCAAAGTCGATAAGCGTGTCATTTGCAACCGTAACAACGCCTGTCGAGCTGTTAATTGTAAAACGTCCGCCAGCATCATCGGTCAGGCTGTACGTAACTGTATCTGACGCATCGGCGTCGGTGGCCGCAGCCGTAATCCCGACTGCCGCACCGTTCGCCACGTTTTCGGCAATGCTGTCAGCGGCACCATCGGAATCTGTAACGGCGCTAACGGCAGCTTCGGTTACATCGTCTGTAATGTTGACAGTGTAGCCCTGCGTTGTAAATGAGCCGTCAGATGAGGTCGCGCGTACCGTGATATTGTGGCTGGTCGCGGCTTCATAGTCGATTTGTCCTGCATCGGCAATGGTAACAACACCGGTAGTCGCGTTAATTGCAAAGCGCCCGCTAGCATCATCATCCAGACTGAACGTAACGTTGTCGGAGCCGTCAGAATCGCTCGCTGCGGCGGTAATGCCAACTGCCGTGCCATTGCCGTCACTTTCGGAAATGGTGTTGGCTGCGCCGTCGCTGTCTGTTATTGCCGTGACGGAGAACTCTGAAGTATCGTCCGCAACGCCGACAGTATAGCCCTGTGTCGTAAATGAGCCATCGGATGATGTGGCGCGTACCGTGATGTTGTGGCTGGTCGCGCTTTCATAGTCGATCAAAGTGTCGTTAGCAATGGTGATAACGCCGGTGCTGGCGTTGATCGCAAAGCGCCCGCCGGCATTGTCATCGAGGCTGTAGGTTACGGTATCGGACCCGTCAGCATCCGAGGCAAAAGCGGTAATGCCGATGGCCGTCCCGTTGGTTGCGGATTCAGAAAAACTATTGGCATTGCCATCAGTATCGGAAATCGCGCTGATACTGGCTTCGGCGGTGTCATCTGCAATGGCGACAGTATAGCCCTGTGTCGTAAATGAACCGTCAGATGAGGTGGCGCGTACTGTGATGTTGTGGCTGGTGTTGGTTTCAAAGTCGATTTGCCCCGCATCGGCAACGGTGACAACGCCTGTATTGGCGTCAATCGCAAAGCGCCCGCCCGCATCATCATCAAGGCTGTAAGTTGTGCTGTCAGTTACGTCATTATCAGTTGCTTGCGCGGTAATTCCCACGGAAGCCCCGTTAGAGACGGTTTCGGATATCGTATCGGCCGCGCCGTCAGCGTCGCTGATCGCAGACATGGTGTATTCCGAATTGTCGTCGGTTACGCCAATGGTAAATGCTCTGCTCTGTGTAGAGCCATCGCTTGACGTGGCCTGCACCGTGATGCTGTAGCTGGTCTGCGTTTCTGCGTCCAGCGCGGCTGTCGTGGTAACGACGCCGGTCGTTGCGTTGATCTGGAACAGGCCGCCGGGGTTATTTGTCAGGCTGTATGAAACTGTGTCGCCCGCTGTCGGATCGGACGCAAAAGCCGTGACCCCGACAACAGAGCCGGCTGCAAGATTTTCCGCAATTGCGTTTGCGGCGTTATCGGAATCGGAAACCGCTGATACGGTGGTGACGGGTGCTGTGCCGCCGGTTCCGCCCGTTACTGACGGCGGCGGTTGCGTTGCCGTGCTGTCGGTCGTCCCGCCGCTTGTTGTTCCGGTTGTTCCCGATCCTGACGTTGTGCCGCCACTTGTGGTCGACGTTGTGCCGCTATCTGATGTCGTTCCGGTCGGCGATGTTGTTGTCGTTGTCGCGCTGTCGTCAAACCCGCTATCGCTGCCCCCGTCAAATGACGTATCTGTGCTTGTTGACGTGTCGGTTCCAGCCGGATCTGTGCTGTTCGAATCTGTTGTACCGCTATCGTTAGTGGCAGCAGGTTGCGTTTGGGTTGTTGTCGCGTCTTGTTGTCCGCTCGTATCTGTCGTACCGGCCGGGTCTGTACTGCCGTCCTGGTTGCCGGTATCACCTGATGCCGTGGCGCCGCTGCCTTGCTGACCGCCTGTTGCAGGGTCATTCGCGTTGTCTCCTGTCTGGCCGTTATCCGCCATGCCGCTAAACAGGTTCGGCGCAACGGGTTTCAGGGTGCTGTAATTATTGGCAAACTGTCCCGGGTCGCTTTTGCCCAGATAGGTAACATCGCCGCTGGCAGGCGTAAATTTACCGGTTTCAAATTGCTGGGCAAGGGTGACTTCGTTGCCGTTAAAGCCGCGCAGCACAATTGCGCCTTCCATGACGGTCACTTCACCGGTGTCGGCGTTACCGACAATCACTGTGCCGCGAATACCGATAGAGCCCATCGGCGTGTCGATATTAACATCATCTGGATCATCCCGGCCAATCAGGCCGCTGGTGAAAACAAACAGGCCGCGCAGAACCGAAACGTCGGTCGTGCCGCTCTGCGAGCTTGGGTCAAATACGTATTCGTCAATCGCCAGCTTGGCGTTTTCGGAAACAGACAGGGAGGTTTCGTCAATAAAGATAATATTGACCGCGCCGGAGCCCTCGGTTTCAACAACATCGCCTTCAAAAATCGGCGTGCCGACCGTGATATTTTCCTTCGTTCCGTCGGTGCGGGTGACGGTCGCCTGACCGGAAATTTCGTTAATCGCGCCGACAGGGCTTTCATCGGAAAGCGTCCCGGCACGGGCATATTGCGCCGGACCGGCATGATGCACAAAAGAGTTTACGAGCTGCGGGGACAAAGCCTGACCGTCAGGAGCTTGCAGAAGCGGGGCGGGGTCTGCATTGAAGTAGCCTTCGATAACGATAACGGTGCCGTCGGGGCCTTCAAGAACAAGATCCTGACCTTCGCGTAGAATATCGGAGTTTTTGACAAAATCGGCACTCGGCAGGCTAATGATTTCCTTGCCGTCCACTGATAACTGGATTTTTTGATGAGCTGCGGACGCTCCTGATTGTCCGCCAAAATCATCTTCCGGTGTCCGTGCCATTGCTTACCCCATAACGTTTTGTGTCAATAAATTAAAAAAATCCCCATAGGCGCGTTTCTGCACCTCTTACCAGTTTAACAGGGTAAATCTTAATATTCGGTAACGGCAAAGTTGCTTTTTTGTTAATGGAATCAGAGGGTAGGTGGTGTTGTGTTAAGTAAAAAAGCCGCCCCCGTAGTGGAGGGGCGGCTTTAGTTTTTGTAGTTTTGTAGTGTAGTCGTTGGGGTTACACGATAGCGGCGCTAACGTCGCTTTCGATTAGCAAGGCGTAGCCGTCGCCGACAAAATACGCGTCATAGCCTGCCACCGTCGTACTGTCGTCCGGTGTGCCGAGCGTAAAGGGCGTGGCCGTGCCGTGATCTTCAATGTTCAAATTAGCGCTGCCGCCAGAGTCATTGGAGAAGATCACGGTTTTTCTTGTGTTTCCGCCAAAATTGACTTCGTTCTGGCTGCTTTGCAGCAGGTCGAATATATCGTTCATGCCAATCGTTACGGTCTGGCCGCCATTCTGAAGGGCAAATTTCTCGATCCCGCTAAGGCTTTCTTCGCCCATGGCGGTAAAGTCCAGCGACAGGCCGCTACCGAAAACCTGTATCGTATCAAAACCGTTGCCGCCGTCGATATTGCCAAGATTGGCGTTGTTCAAAACAAACAGATCATCACCGTCACCGCCGCGCGTGTTATTGGCGGCGTTCCCGACAAGGTGCTGGCTCGCGCCATTGGCGATGACATCGTTAAGTGCCGTTGTCTGGCCTGCGATATGGACCATGTTGCCGTCGGCGCCGATCGCGTCGGCATTGCGGCCATTGACGACGAAGAAGCCGCCATTGCCGTTTTGCAACTCGTCCATGCCCAGCACAATGTCATCAAAGCCGTCACCGTTAAGATCACCGGGATTGCTGACACTAACATCAAAGTCAGCCAGGTTGGCAACATTATGGGCGCCAAGATCAAGGCTCATCCGGAAAGCGTTCGCGGAATTTGCCAGGGCACCCATGCCGACATTGCCTGTTATGCCGCCACCATAAACCACAAAGACTTCAAGGCTCGTGCCGTTCTGGAAGGCAAGAACGCCATCAGCAAAACCGTCACCGTTAAAGTCCCCAGCGGCGCCGCCACCAATGATTTTGAACCCGGCATCAGGTGTGTAGGTGCTCATAGCGCTTCCCGTACCGATCGTCGCGCCGCCCGCGGCAAGGGCTGCGCCGGAAAATACATGAACGGCGCCGGCACCATTGGTGGAGGCCAGCCCGATTTCGCCAATGCCGTCACCGTCCATATCGCCGAGATTAAACATCGGAATAGACGGGTCGGCCGGGTCCACGTTCAGGCCGGTAATGGTTTTTGAAGTGGGGGCGCTTGCCGAACCGAAGTATATATCAACCTCTCCTGCACCGGGGCGGCTTATCATGAAATCGGCAAAGCCGTCATTATTCAGGTCGCCCGCGCCGCTGACATCGCTGCCGTAAAGATCGTTCGTATTTGTCCCGTTAAAGGCGATGCCATCGCCGCCAATTGCCGAGATGTTGATCGAAGCACTGACAGTGTTGGAGCCAAAAACCACATAGGCGCTGCCCGCGTCGTCCTGCGAGCCGATGTCACGACCGGCCGCGCCGATCAGCAGGTCGTTATAGCCATCGCCATTTATGTCTCCGATACCGGCAACAGAATTCGCAAGCATGTCGCCATGGTCCGTTGTTACGCTGCCGCCGCTATTGTCGGTCTGTCCGGTAAAGCTCACTAGCCCGGCGCCGGACAGGAATAGCTGGGCGTTGCCGGCAGAGCCTGCGCCCGAGTCAGGCGCGCCGGTAATAAAGTCGGCCTGCCCGTCACCGTCCATGTCGCCAATCCCGGCAGCTGTCAAAGAGGATGTTGGTGTACCCGGTGCAGTAATGCCGCCGCCGGAAAGCTCCGCGCCGCTATGGTCATAGACGAAGATCTTGCCGGCAGTTGCGCGGTCGTCACCGACGAAGAAATCGAGTTTACCATCGTTGTTAAAGTCGCCTGCTGCCGTAACATAGTTGCCAAGATTTTGGCCTGTCGTGCCGCCCGTAAAATAGCCGTTCACAGTGCTGCCACTACTGATGATGTTTCCTAGAAACAGGTGATGCGGGTCTGCTGGTGGGGGTGCCGTGCCGCCGCCGCCGCCGGCAATTACGTCAGGTGGCGGCAGGATATTCGGATCGGTCGTTGTCGGGTCTGTGTTCGTTGTTTGCATATCTCCCGGACCGCTTGTTTGTACCGTGCCTCCGGTCGGTTGTGTTGCCGTCCCTACTGTGCCTGACAGGCTGGTATTCGTACCTGTCGGATCACTCGTGTCCGTACCCGCGCTTTTTTCAAAGCCGCTGTCGGCTGTGCCGTCAAAAGATGTATCGGTATTAATGGCTGGCGCGTCTGTCGTTGAACCGGACTTTAGCGGGGCGTTTGGATCAGTGCCTGTGAGCGAAGGTTGCGGCTGTAATGTCCCGTCTGGTGACAGGCTTGTTTGTTCGTCCGGCGCAAGTCGTGGCGCAGGGGCTGGCTGCGTGGTGCCTGTCGGCGCGCTTTGCTCTGGTGCAGGCGCTGCCGGAAATGCCTGCTGGTCGTTAATTGCGGTAAACAGGTCAGGCGCCACTGTTTTTACGCCGCCAAACGTATCGGAGAAATCCTCCGGGGTAATCTTGCCGAGCTGCGCAATATCACCTGTCGCTGGTTGAAAGCGAGCCGTTTGGTATTGCTCTGCGAGGGTTACTTCGTTGCCCGCCAGATCGCGCAGGACGATCGCGCCTTCCATCACCGTGATTTCACCGGTGTCAACATTCCCGGCGATAACCGTGCCGCGAATACCGATAGAGCCCATGGGCGTGGTCAGTTCAACATCATCAGGATCGTCGCGGCCGATCAGCCCGCTGGTAAAAACGAAAATGCCGCGCAGGATCGAAAAATCGGATTCGCCAGTTTGCGATGCCGGATCGAAAACATATTCGTCAATCGCCAGCCGCGCATTTTGCGATACGGCGAAAGTGGATTCGTCGATAAACATGATGTTTACGGCGCCGTTACCGGCGGTCTCGATGATGTCACCTTCGTAAATCGGCGTGCCGATCTTAATGGTTTCCGTGATGCCGTTACTGTGGGTGACTGTCGCTTTGCCTGATATTTCCTGAACCGCGCCAACCGGGCTGGCATCGTTCATCATTTGGTTGCTGGCATAATGTCCGGGGCCTGATTGCTGTACGAATGACTGTACAAGTTCCGGAGTCAAAGTCTCGCCGCCGGGCGCTTGCAGTGCAGGGGCGGGGTCGGCATTGAAATAGCCCTCAACAACGACAATTGTGCCGTCCGGCCCTTTCAGCAGCAAATCCTGCCCGTCGCGCAAAATTTCGGCATCCTGAACAAACTCTCCGCCCGGCAGTGCGACAACGTCCTGTCCGTTAGCCTGGATAATATGCGTATCACCCGATTCGGGGGATGCTGCTTGTCCGTTATAATTTTCGTTTGAACTGCGTCCCATTTTTCCCTGACCCGACTGCCTTATCTGTGTGTGCTGTCTTTGAGTGTGGGGCAGGTTTTCTTCCTTGTTCTTCCTGCCTCTTTATCTCATCTCATAATCCATCCTATCATTTTTCATAACCAAAGAATGTGAATAAGCTAACATTTGCGGCAAATCTTTGTCATTGCGGCTTGTTTCTTTTTTTTCGAGAAGGGAAAGGGGGCGTAATCGCCGTAAACTAAGCGGAAATCCTTGCCGGTTGCCAGCTATTGAGCAGTTTGATGATGTCTTCTTCGGGCATTGGGCGGGCAAAGTAATAGCCCTGGGCGCTGTCACAGCCCATATCCTGAAGCAGCTGGGCTTCTTCCATATGCTCGACACCTTCGGCGACAATGGTCATGCCCATATTTTTGCCGAGACCGACAATGGATTTGACCAGTTCCAGACTGCGGTCTTCCTTGTACATCGCCCGGACAAAGCTTTGATCGACCTTCAGAATTTCGATAGGGAAGTAATACAAATAGCTGAGCGATGAATAGCCGGTGCCAAAATCGTCAATCGCAATTCCCATACCGGCATCACGGCAGCGCTGCAGCTTTTCTTTGGCATTGTCGGGTTGCTGGATCAGCAGGTTGTTCGGATCGTGAATGGCGTTCGATGGCATC